>JBEBHT010000248.1:0-6187 GCA_040081135.1 Lacibacter sp.
AAAAAGGTATATCCATAATAAATCTACAAAGTGCCAGTACAAGCCTGCGGTTTCAACCGGTGCTGTGCTGTAAAATTTCGTTTTAGAACTATACGTTCTCAGTAATAAAACAAACAGTGCAATAATACCGCCCACGACGTGTAATCCATGCACTCCTGCTATAATATAAAAGAACGATCCTGCCACACTTTCCTTAAACGTTATCTTCTGTGCCCACAGTTCTGAAAAGCCAAGAAACTGTGTTACCACAAAAGCAAGTCCTAATACAGCTGTTGCTGTAATCAACGTTCTGTATCTTGATGATTGCCTGTTGCTCATTGCTTTTTGCGCCAGGTAAATCGTTAAACTGCTTACAATAATTAATGCAGTTGATAAGAAAAAGATCTTCGGCATTTGTACAGGCTGCCATCCGGCCTGGTTGCTTTTTACAATGTATGCGCTGGTAAAACCGGCAAACATCATTGTAATACTTCCAATCGCAATCCACAAGGTAAATTTATGCGGATGCATTTTTTGATTTCTTTCACTCATAACCTTCTCCATCATTCAAACTATTAAATTCAATCTTTTGTTATTATCTGTTTCATCACTGCTCAGCTGCATTGGCGTCGCACTCTTGTACAAAACAATTCTATTGTCCAATTTTATCTGCCAGCAATGCAAGTAACACAATTGGGAGATAAATGTAACTGCTGAACATTACTCTTCTTGCACTCTTCACATCCATGTTGATGTATAATCTCACACATTGCGCAACAATAAACAGGTTGGCTGCAACTAATATCCACATACTCACCACTCCGCTCATTCCATAAAAATACGGCAGCAAACCTAACGGTAACATGAGCAATGCATAAATGATGGTTTGTATTGCTGTAAACTTTGTTGGTCCCTGTTCAGAAGGCAACAGTTTAAATCCTGCTTTTGTATAATCCTGGTGTGCCACCCATGCAATAGCCCAAAAATGCGGAAACTGCCAGAGAAACTGAATGGCGAATAAAATCCATCCACCCGTCCAGGAAAATTCTTCTCCATCATTATAAGCAGCTGCCCAGCCAATTAAACAGGGCAATGCACCCGGTATACCTCCAATCAATACTGCAATGGAATTTATTTTTTTTAAGGGAGTATAAACAAACCCATAAATAAATAAACTGAACAAAGCAATTGCCGCAGCATACCAGCTGAAATACAAACCTAAAATCAAAGAGCCTGTAATGGCGGCAATAAAAGCAAATGCTGTTGCTTCTTGCACACTCATTCTTCCACTTGCAACCGGTCTGCTTCCGGTTCGCTTCATTACTGCATCTGAATCTTTCTCTGCTATTTGGTTAATGGCGTTGGCACTTCCTGTTACCAGCATGCCACCCAAAAACAACAACAGTATACTTAAAAGATCGTACTCAACAATATTCGGTGCCAGCATATACGAAATTACACTGCTGAACACTACTGTAAAACTGAGTGTAAACTTCACAAGCTCCTTGTAATCCTTCAGCTTACTCTTTGTTGCTGAAAAAAAACTGATCTTTCCTTCTTCCTCTTTATCTGCCCTGTTACTGCTCAAAATGTTTTTTATAAAAATGAACCTCTTTTACTATCAGCAACAATTAATGTTTGCTTTCATCTGCACCAACCGGTGTTGTTTGCGGAATAAATTCATGACCATCTTTTGCATAATCATATGCCCAGCGGTGCACTTCAGGAATTTCACCTTCCCAGTTACCGTGACCCGGATTAATTGGTGTTGTCCACTCCAGTGTATTTGAACCCCATGGATTTTGTGTTGTTACTTTTCTTCCTTTCCAGATGCTGTAGAAGAAATTAAGAATGAACAAAATCTGTACTAAGAATACAATAATGGCAACAATACTGATGAACTGATTCAGAGTACCAAACTGTTTGAATGATTCCCAGATATCATATTTATAATAACGGCGTGGCATACCGGCCAATCCTTCATAATGCATTGGCCAGAAAATAAGATATGCGCCAATCATAGTAACCCAGAAATGAATATAACCAAGTGTGTTATTTAAATAGCGGCCATACATTTTTGGATACCAGTGATAAATACCTGCAAACATTCCGAACATTGAAGCCACACCCATTACAATATGGAAGTGAGCAATTACAAAGTATGTATCGTGCAGGTGAATATCAAGCGATGAGTTACCAAGAAAGATCCCTGTTAAACCACCAGAGATAAACAAACTCACAAAGCCGATTGCAAACAGCATTCCCGGTGTGAACCTGATATTTCCTTTCCATAAAGTAGTTAACCAGTTAAATACTTTGATGGCACTTGGTACCGCAATCAGCAATGTTAGTAATACAAAGAATGCACCCAGGAATGGATTCAAGCCTGTTACAAACATATGATGCGCCCATACGAGGAAGGCAAGAATGGTAATGGCAAATAATGATCCCACCATCGCCATATAACCAAAGATTGGTTTGCGGCTGTTAACCGACAAAATTTCTGATGCCATACCCATTGCCGGCAGCAGGATAATATATACTTCAGGGTGACCAAGGAACCAGAACAGATGCTGATAAAGAATTGCACTGCCCCCTTCATTTGGTAATGCCTGGCCATTGATGAATATATCACTCAGATAAAAACTTGTTCCAAAATGACGGTCGAAAATCAATAAGATAAAACCAGAGAACAATACCGGGAACGATAATACACCCAGTACAGCTGTAAAGAAAAGCGCCCAAATCGTTAACGGTAAACGGGTCATGCTCATTCCTTTTGTACGCATGTTCAGAATGGTTGCGATATAGTTCAAGCCTCCCAATAAAGAAGAAACTACGAACAATGCCATTGATACAAGCCAGAGATCCATACCCACTTTAGAACCGGGAGATGCTTCACCCAATGCACTTAATGGTGGATAAGCCGTCCACCCTCCACTGAATGGACCGGTTTGTACAAATAAAGAAGACAGCATTACAATACCTGCTGTAAAGAAAAACCAGAATGAAAGCATATTCAAAAAAGGAGAAGCCATATCTCTTGCTCCTACCTGTAATGGTATTAAGAAGTTTGCGAACGTACCACTCAATCCTGCTGTTAATACAAAGAATACCAGCACTGTTCCGTGCATAGTTACCAATGCATAATATGCTTCAGGCTGTAACTGACCACCTTTGGCCCAGTCGCCGAGAAGTGCTTCCATCCATGGAAACTTTGCATCGGGATATCCTAACTGCAAACGGAAGATCACAGAAAACAAACCTCCGATCAATGCCCAGAACATACCTGTTATCAGGAACTGTTTGGCAATTGTTTTGTGATCCTGGCTGAAGACATACTTTGTAAGAAATGTTTCATGGTGATGACCATGGTGCACTTCATGATGTGCTTCGTGCGGCACATTAACCGAATGCTCGTGTATATGTGTGGTTTCGCTCATACTGGGTAGTTATTGTTTATTCAATTTCGCTTATAATTATTTTGACAGAACAGCAGCTACTACTGTTGGTTTGGCTGTAGTATCGGCTGCAGGTTTATTGGATGGATCTTTTTCAGGATTTGCAACATAGTAGTTGGGCTTTTGCTTTGCCATCCACATGTCAAACTCTTCCTGTGATACCACTTCAATAATTCCTTTCATCGAGTAGTGACCATTGCCGCACATTTGATCGCAGGATATTTCATATGCAAATTCAGGGTTGCCTGTACGCTCTTTCATTTCCTTGGTCGTGTACTTTGGTGTAAACCAGATGGTAGTTGGAATACCGGGTACAGCATCCATTTTCATTCTGAAATGTGATAATCCAACATCATGAATTACATCACGGCTGTTGATGATCAATTTCACCGGGCGATTCTTCACAACATACATTGTTTGTGTTGTAACAACATCATCAAAATTTGCAGGGTCTGCTTTCAGTTTAAATTCTGCATTGTCTTCCCAAATCTGTCCGAGTGAATTACTGTTTTCGTCGCTGATAATTCTAAAATAAGTACGTCCAAAGTTTTTATCCTTTCCGGGGTAACGCATGGTCCATCCAAACTGCTTTCCTACAATTTCCACTTCCAAAGCTCCTTTCGGCGCATCGGATGTAATACGGAACCAAAACTTCAAACCAAAAACAACCAACACCGTTAATGCAATGGCAGGTATAGCTGTCCAGATCAGTTCCAGTTTTGTGCTGTGTGCAAAGAAGGTTGCTTTTTTTCCTTCCTTCTCCTGGTATTTCCATGCAAAATAGAATAACAGGAACTGAGTTAATACAAAGATGACTCCTGTTACAGCAGTAGTGATCATAAACATCTGGTCGATCTTTTCACCTTCTACTGAAGCGGCTCCCTGTGGAAACAACGTAGAACCATACAGCATTTTATTGCAGTACCAAACACCGATAAACCCAAGGATCATAAAACCCAGCAGCATAAAACCGTTGATGCGGTTGGTTTGCTTGCGGGAACTTTCTTCTCCCTTTAACACACTTACATATTCACTGGCTTTTGTAATCTGGAAGATGACAATAAAAACCAGCACTGCCGATGCAATTACCAGATATGCTGTTGTACTCATAGCTTGCGCAAATTATTTATGGTTGTTGAATAGAATTCGTTATTGCTTCGTTCGCTTGCTTATGTATGATGAATTACACTTTCTTTTACTAATGGGTGGTTTTTAGGTAACAGGGATGCTTTCGTTAAATACCTTGCTGTAAGGAAAATAATCATTCCTAGAAATCCTGCACCAATTCCAAGGCTGTATAAAAAATGTCCGATTGTGTTTGACTCCTGACCCAGTTCCTGCAAAGGACCCGGTGTAACCATTTGATAAAAATCCAGCCAGTGACCAAATATGATAATAACGGCCATTAACGTTACTACAGTGTAGTTACGTTTTGATCCACGGCGCATTAAAATTAACAACGGAGCAAGGAAATTGATGATCAAATTCAGTAAAAAGATTGCCTTAAAAGGCCCAGACTGACCAGGTATACCGATTCTGTCAATAAAATATTCTGTTTCTTCAGGCTGGTTACTGTACCAGATGAGCATGAACTGTGAGAACCACAGGTAGGTCCAGAAGATAGAGAATGCAAACATGAACTTACCAATGTCGTGAATATGTTCGTCGTTTACAAATTCAAGATATCCCAGGTTTTTGAGGTAAATCACAAACAGCATCATTAAAGAAATACCTGCTACCCATGAACTTGCAAATGTGTACCAGCTGTACATGGTGCTGTACCAATGCGCATCAATACTCATTAACCACATCCATGGTAATGTGCTCAAAACTGTTAATCCGTATGTAACAAGAAAGGCAGCAGCAATAGCCAGCGATTTCCAGTAAAAACTTGTATCACCCTTTGCAGCCAGATCTTCTGCCAATGAATTTTTACGGAACCAGTTACGGAACCACATCCATAAACCAACAGCAATAACTGATAACGCAGTATAAAAAGTTGGATTCAAAAATCCGCTCTTCTCTTTTAGTTTTTCATCGAGATGTGCCGCATCTTTCCAATGATAGATATTATGATCATCAGAGATCCACACATAAGCTAATAAAATCACCAACGTAATCGGACCTAATACATTCATTGAACCCGAAATTGCTTCAGGTACACGACGAAATGCCAATGGCCATCCACCCTGTGCCAGTGTTGTGGCAGAGATAAAGAAGAAACTTGCCGCTACAACCAGTAACCAGAAAATTCCATTATGCATCAGTGCCATCCAGAATTTTGTTGCGCCGTATGCTTCTGCCCCATGTGCTTCACCATGACCGCCGGAAAACGGATGCAGAAATACGATACCGAGGATGAGTGTTAATACACCTACACCCATCAATGCGAAGCTCCATTTTTTTAATCCGCCCGGTATTTCAAATTGCTCTTTCAGTGCCATTGAAGTTCGTTTATAGTTGAATGTTAGTTTTGGCCGTTATTAGTTGGTTGCTTTTGTTGTATCTGATGCAGGTGCACTTACCGGAGCTGCCACATTACCGCCTGGTTGCATGCTTTTCACATAATGAATCACCATCCATCTTTGTTTTGTACTTAGTTGTGAAGCATAACTTCCCATCAGGTTTCTTCCGTATGTAACTGAATACATCATTTGCCCCATCGGCATTTTTGATACAATCGGATCTGCAACTAAGTTTCTTGGTGCAATTGGATAAGGTCCGTTTCCACCATTATAAATGGGGCC
>JBEBHT010000249.1:0-6145 GCA_040081135.1 Lacibacter sp.
GGTGAAATATCTGTGTTTAAACTGGTTTCGGATAATAAGGTGGAGATCATCAAAGAAGCCATTATCAGTAACCCTGAAATGAAATCAGGTGAGTTGAAGGGATTGCTTGGTGATGAATATACTTTTGCAGAAATCAGGGCAGTTGTCAATCATCTGTCAAGACTTGATGCTAATCAGGATGTTAAATCTATCAGCCAGAATGGTAACACAGAAGATGTGTTCTGAAATTGTATAAATGGCTCTTGCAAAATCTTTTTCTAAGAAGTAATTTAACTTTTGGTTTCTTTCCCTGTCATAAAGCAACTGAATATTCACTTCAAAATCTATTACATGAAAAAGATCTGTTTTGTTTTACTGGCTGTGATTGCGTTCACAACATTCAACTCATTTACTTCAGTTCAAAAAGACTGGCACTTTATAGGCGATAAATGGGCGGCATTTGGTCCCGACCGTGATGTATTACGTGTTGGCGGCAACGATGCTTACAGGCAAATTAAAATCAAGGTAACCGATGGTCCACTTAGGATTGTTGATATGGATATTTATTTTGAGAATGGAGAAAAAATGAATGTTCCTTTAAAGAATGCATTCAGAGCGGGCCAGGAAAGCAGGGTCATTGATTTACCCGGAAGTGTCAGAAAATTAGACCGTATTGATTTTTTGTATACTACAATTGGTAAAGCTAAGGGCAAAGCAAGGGTTGCAGTTTGGGGCAAACGATAATACTTTATCAAACTTATTTATTCGGCAGCAGAATTTTCTGCTGCTTTTTTTATTTCTTCCCTTCCAGCTTGTTTACGTATTCTAAGGACCCCAACCTGAAACGGAAAGGGATGCCAGTCTTCTTTTCCAGTTTATATTCTCCTATACACATAATGCCCCAATGGCTGAACGGGCTTCCCCAGCTAACTTTTACAGGATTGTTTTTTGTTAAAAAAAGTGCAGGTTGATTGGCAAATAACTGAAAAATGGGCCGGGCAACAGGGGCTATTCCGGTTTGTTTTGCTGTTGAGTCGATTGTTTGGGCATTGATTTTCAAAGAGAATGTTAAGAAAAGAGCCGCCAAAGCACAAAAATTGTTCCAATTTTTAAACATGACCTGATTTTTTAATAATTTAGCCGCTGAAAGAATTACATTGTAAAGATAAACTGTATCCGGAAAATGGCACTCAGTCAGGGACTTCAACAAAAATTACTGCAAAAGCTCTCTCCTCAGCAAATTCAGCTGATGAAACTTCTTCAGGTACCTACGGCTAATCTGGAAGAACGGATTAAAGAGGAACTGGAAGAAAATCCCGCCCTTGAACAATCAGACGAAGACAGCGATGAACAGAATAACGAAGAAATAAAAGATGAGTTTGACAGCAGCGAGGAAGATGAATATGATTTAGAAGGAAGTGAAGATGAATATGGAAGCATTGATATCAATGAATATGTAAATGACGGGGATGATGAGATTGCTGATTACAGAACAAGAGAAGATAACTATACCGACCAGGAGGAACGGAAATCATCTCCCGTAAGATTGGAAGCCAGTTTTTATGATTTGCTGCTTCAACAATTAGGGATGCTTAAACTTGATGCTAAAAGACAGGTTATTGCTGAGCAAATTGTAGGAAGTATTGATGATGATGGTTACCTGCGCAGGGAAAACAGTGCTATTGTGAATGACATGGCTTTCCGCCAAAATGTTGAAACATCTGAAAAGGAGATTGAAGAGTTAATTCTGTTGATTCAGCAATTTGAACCGCCCGGCATCTGTGCCCGTGATTTGCAGGAATGTTTACTCATTCAACTTCGGCATAAATTCAAAACGAATCCATCAAAAGATATCCAGGCAGCCATTCTTATCCTGGAAAAGTATTTCGATGAGTTTACCAAGAAGCATTACGAAAAAATACAACGAAGTCTTTCACTGGATGATGAGCAGTTAAAAGCAATCATCCGTCAAATTGTAAAGCTTAACCCGAAACCAGGAGGTAATGTTGGTGAAGTAAATAAAGCAGAGGCTTATGTTGTTCCCGATTTTTTTATTCTCAATAATAACGGCAAACTGGAGCTGACCCTCAACTCCCGCAATGCACCTGATCTCCGCATCAGCGAAGGGTACAGGGATATGCTGAAAGAATATGACCGGGGAAGCAAACGGGACAAACGTCAGAAGGAAGCGGTGATGTTCATTAAGCAAAAAATTGATGCGGCCCGCTGGTTTATTGATGCCATCAAACAACGGCAGAATACGCTTTTACATACCATGAGTTCTATAATGGAACACCAGGAAGAGTTTTTTCTTACCGGTGATGAGACAGAACTTAAGCCCATGATCTTAAAAGATATTGCAGAGAAAACAGGGCTGGATATTTCAACTGTAAGCCGTGTGGCCAACAGTAAGTTTGTACAAACAGAATTTGGGACTTACCGGTTGAAATTCTTCTTCAGTGAATCATTAAGTACCGACAGCGGCGAAGAAGTATCCACAAGAGAGGTAAAGAAAATTCTCTTAGATCTGGCAGAGGCAGAAGACAAGCGCAAACCATTAAGCGATGAGCGTTTAACAGAATTACTTCAGGAAAAAGGGTATAATATTGCACGCAGAACGGTAGCCAAATACAGGGAGCAATTGAATATACCTGTTGCAAGGCTGCGTAAACAGCTATAAGTTATGGATCAAATGATGGTAAATGAGAACGGCGGCCTGAATGCAAATGTGCATCCGAAAGTGTTGAGGTTTTTTGCTTCTTTTTTCTCTTACCTGTTTCACCCTCTGTTCATGATTGCATGGGTAACTTTATACCTGCTGTTCAGAAACAGTATTGTGTTTATTGGTGAAACGTCCTTTGAAAAACTGATTGTTTTTCTCCGTGTTTTCAGTACTTCTATCTTTCTACCCATTGTTACTGTATTGCTGCTGAAAGGGCTGGGTTTTATTGATTCTATTCAATTACATACACAAAAGGATCGCATCATTCCTTATGTGGCCTGTATTACTTTTTTCTTCTGGAGTTTTTATGTTTCCAAAAAAATAGGAGATCCATCAGAACTTACAGCGTTTTTACTCAGCGCTTTTATTGCATCATCGGCCTCGCTGATCATTAACAATTATATGAAAGTGAGTATGCATGCAATGGGTGTTGGAGGATTAACTGCTTTCTTCTCCCTGTTGCTTTTTGCCAACAGACTGGATGATGTGTTTTCTCTGTTACTTGTATTTCTTATAGCCGGCATAACCACAACCAGCCGGTTTATTGTAAGTGATCACAAGCCGGCTGAAATTGCAGTTGGTTTTGTAACAGGGGTTTTGATACAGGGTATTACCTGGTTTATCATTCGATAAGTTAGAAATGAGTTGCTGCCAGAGGAGTACTTTTTTACTCCTTCTTTTATCATGACTTTGCTGAGTCTCCAGTTGTTGCTTGTAGATTAAAAAACTAATCAATATCAAATAAAAACCCCGCACTTGCGGGGCTTTTCATCAGGAATTGGTGAAATCAACTGGTTTACAAAAAGTATCAGCTGTTTAATATGGTTGATTTTGTCTGGTATTGTTTATTTGGATGATAGATAAACATTACCGTTCCATTTTTAATGGTATTAATGATGCCGGCAGTTTGTTTTGCAGGAACGGCCGGGCAGCCAAGACTGCGGCCAAGATATCCGTTCATGTTTGCAAATCTTTCTGTTGCATAATTTGAGCCATGCATTACAATTGCCCTTTCGTAGGCTTTATCATTAATCCCTTTTTCAAGACCTTTCAGCTTTAATGAATATCCATTGTCGCCAAAATAAGGCTGAAGCGTGAGATAAAAACCTAAGCTGCTTTTGTTTGATTCGGGTTTGTTAGAGAAATCAGTGGCATAATCCAAACCGCTTTTGCGGCCATGTGCCACTAAGGTTTGGTAAAGGATTTTGCCTTCAACCATGTCAATGATATAGAGCCTGTTTTGGCAGGATGATTTTGAAAAGTCGGCAATGGTTAAAATTTCAGATCTGTTTACCACCCCTTCTTCCAGTAACTTATAATAGCCTTTGTAGGCGAGTTCGAATGCTTCTTCTTTTAAGCCTGCCTGTAATAATTGAAGATTATCGTAAATACTGTCGGCTCTTTCAACAATCATTTCCTCTGCAGTTTTTACAATTGCAGTGGTACTGGTGAAGAAGCTGTTAGAGATTTTCCTGTCTTTAGGACTGCTCCCGGCAATGAGGATGGGAACCTGTAAGAAAATGACAGCTGAAATGGCCAAATAGACCAGATTGGTACGGAATAGTTTCATAGTACGGGTTTTTAAGGAATCTAGGATTGATAAAAATAGTAAAACATTCTTATTCTCCAAATACATATACTGCAACGTTTTTAATTTTAAAAAAGTATCTCTGGAAGCAGAATCAGTTTTGGAGCTAAGCGTGGTTAAACAACCGGGAGCAAATTTAACCCTATAAATCCGGGGGAGGTGTTAAAGCGGTGTATTGAATAGGGCTATACTATGCCTTGAAAGGACAACAGATGCCCAATTAGCTGATAATCAGTTGCAGAAGTACAGGGTTTAACATTGATTGCAGGTAAAATAAAAAAGCCCCGGACAAAACCGGAGCTTTTGGCTCCCCCCGCTGGACTTGAACCAGCGACCCTCTGATTAACAGTCAGATGCTCTAACCAACTGAGCTAGGGAGGAATGGGCGGCAAAAATAGGGGATTTTCGTTTTTTCGATCCTATTTAAATGCAATTTTTTTATTTAAATAAACTGAAAAATCCAGTTTCTTCTATACCTATATAAATTCCATCATCTCTTTTCTGTAACGGATATGTTTTTAAGTAATATCCTTCTCCACTGGTATTACGACCGTTTTGTAAACTGAATTTATACCTGTGTAAAGGACAAACAATATTGCCTGCAGCATCGATAAAACCATCGGATAGATGTCCTCCTGCATGTGGACATTTATGTGTACAGGCAAAAACCTTATCGCTTTTTTTCCCTATACAGATTGTTTTGCCCTTCACTTCTATTTCGCAGAGATCATTTTCCTGCCAAATAAAATCAGCAACCGATTCAGCTATTTTATACCAGCTGTATTTTTTGTCGGCAGACATTAATAGAGATACTCTGTTTTATAGGGATAGCGTATCTGGTAAATCTGTTTTACACTTTCTAATATCCTTGCACGCAGTTCAGGAATGTTTCTTTTCTCAGTTGCAGAGATAAACACGCAGTTTCCTCTTGTTTCATTTTCCCAACGTTCTTTCATTTCCTGTAAAATGGTTGCTTTTACATCATCTTCCAGCCATTCATCGAAATGCAGTGTTTCATACAGATCCATTTTATTGAAGATGGTGATGACAGGTTTGTCGTGACATTTCAAATCCTGCAGTGTTTTATTTACCACATTAATTTGTTCTTCGTACTGCGGGTGTGAAATATCAACTACATGAAGCAACACATCACTTTCCCTTACTTCATCTAAGGTGCTTTTAAAACTTTCAACCAGATGATGGGGAAGCTTACGGATGAATCCAACTGTATCGCTTAACAGAAAAGGAGTGTTTTCATATACAACCTTACTTGTTGTTGTGTCAAGGGTTGCAAATAATTTGTTTTCGGCAAATACTTCACGTTTGCTGAGAATATTCATCAGTGTGCTTTTGCCAACATTTGTATAACCAACTAATGCAACACGAATAAATTCGCCCCTGTCTTTACGTTGTGTGAACGCCTGCTTATCAATTTCAGCCAATCGTTTACGTAAAACAGAAATCTTATCTTTTACAATACGACGATCCGTTTCAATCTCCGTTTCACCAGGTCCTCTTGTACCGACACCGCCTCCCTGCCGCTCAAGGTGTTTCCACATACCTTTCAGCCTGGGTAAGATGTATTGATATTGTGCAAGCTCAACCTGTGTTTTTGCCTGTGCGGTTTTTGCACGACGGGCGAAGATGTCGAGAATAAGATCACTTCTGTCGATGGTATAAATGCCGAGTTCCTTTTCAATGTTCATGATCTGGGCGCCGGTGAGTTCATCATCAAAAATGATCAGTGAAATATCTTTTTCCCCAACGTATTTTTTTATTTCCTGCAGCTTTCCCTTTCCTACAAAGGTTTTGCTGTCGGGATGTGATAATCTTTGAATAAACCGTTTAATTGTTAC
>JBEBHT010000250.1:0-6113 GCA_040081135.1 Lacibacter sp.
AATATGATTTCAAACCGATCCGTAACAACACAAGCGGGAAGCCTGATTATTTTGAGAACAAACGCATTTACATTCTTAAACGCAGCAGCGGCCTGGTTTCACGGATGAACTGATTTCTTTCAAACCATTTTACAGTATCGTTGTTTCACTCTTGTGACGCATAAGAAACAACATCTTCCATCAAAAATTTGTGCTGCCTGTAACAGGCCATTCAGCTGGCGTAAGAAATGGGGGAAAATTTGGGAGGAAGTAAAATATTGCAGCGATCGTTGCCGCAGCTCCAAAAACAAAAAAAGAATAGCTTAATTTCAGGCAGGCAGTTTTAAACGCAATTCATTTCAGTGAATCTCCATTCAACAAAAGGTTACCGGGTAATAAAAGGCTGGCTTGAAGCAAAAGGCCTGTCTCCTTTTTTATTCCAGGAAGAAGCATGGCAACATATCATTCACCATGAAAGTGGTTTGGTAAATGCACCTACAGGCTGTGGCAAAACATTTTCTGTTTTCCTTGGATCACTGATTCAGTTCATCAATGAAAATCCTGATTCCTATCAATCAAAAAAAACAAGCGGTTTACAGTTGTTATGGATCACTCCTTTAAGGGCACTTGCAAAAGATATTGGTCGTGCCATGGAAGAAGTGATTGTTGAATTGAACATGAATTGGAAAGTGGGCATCCGCAATGGCGATACAACAACCGGCGAAAGAGCAAAACAGAAAAGACAAATGCCGGAAGTACTGATCATTACTCCTGAGAGCCTGCATTTGCTGCTTGCACAAAAAGGATATGCAGAATTATTTCAGCATATAAAAATCATTGCAGTTGATGAATGGCATGAATTGCTGGGAAGCAAACGTGGTGTACAGGTGGAGCTGGCAGTTTCGAGAATAGTAGGTAGTCGTAAGTTGATAGTTGATAGCCGTTCGACTTCAGGACTAATCAGTAGCAACTACGAATTGAGTATTTGGGGAATTTCCGCAACCATTGGAAATTTAGAAGAAGCGAAAGATGTTTTGCTTGCCCCATTAAACTTTTTAAAGAATAAAACAGATGAGTTGAAAGGCGAGGTTGGTGTGTTGATGGCCTCACCCTTCGGGGGTTCAGGTACGGAAGGAACGAAGTTCGGGGAGGGGGCCGGAGTAATTGTAAAAGCCAATATGAAAAAACAGATTGAAATAGAATCTGTGCTGCCCGATGAAATGGAAAAATATCCCTGGGCAGGTCATCTTGGTTTAAAGCTGATTGAAAAAGTGATTCCGATTATAGAAAAAAGCAGAACCACACTCATCTTTATCAATACAAGAGGCATGAGTGAAAGATGGTACCAGGAACTGCTGAATCATGCGCCGCAGCTGGCAGGAGCAATTGCGTTACATCACGGAAGCATTGAACAGGATCTGCGTTTCTGGGTGGAAGAAGCACTGCATTCGGCCAAACTCAAAGCAGTGGTTTGTACTGCATCATTAGATCTCGGTGTTGATTTTCGTCCCGTCGAGACCGTTATACAGGTTGGTTCGCCAAAAGGTGTTGCACGTTTTTTACAACGGGCAGGAAGAAGTGGCCACAGTCATAATGAAGTAAGTAAAATTTATTTTCTGCCAACCCATTCATTAGAACTGGTGGAAGCAGCTGCACTGAAAAGTGCAATTGATGAAGAACTCATCGAAAGTAAAGAACCCATGCTTCTTTGCTTTGATGTGTTGATTCAGTATTTGAACACATTGGCAATTTCAGATGGATTTAAACCAGCTGATTTGTTCAATGAAATCAAAACAACTTATTGCTACCGTGATTTACTGCAGGAAGAATGGGAAGAAGTGTTGCAGTTTTTGGTTGAAGGTGGTAAGGCGCTGCATCAATACGATGATTACAGAAAAATTGAAATCATTGATGGAGTTTACAGAATTACTAACAGAAGAATTGCCATGCGTCACCGTATGAACATTGGTACTATTGTAAGTGATGTAATGCTGAAAGTAAAAATGGTCAGCGGTGGATTTATTGGAGTAATTGAAGAATATTTTATCAGCCGGCTTGAACCGGGCGATTCATTTACACTGGCAGGAAGAAATTTAGAACTGGTACAGATCAAGGATATGACTGCATTTGTACGCAAGTCAACTTCTAAAAAAACAATTGTTCCCAGCTGGAATGGAGGAAGAATGAGTTTAACTGCAAATCTTGGAAAGAAACTTCGTGAAACATTTAATGAAGTTGTGGAGGCAGGCCAATTAAAGAGGCCAAGCTACAGTCCTGAACTTCAGCATCTCTCCTCTTTGTTTGAATTACAGCAACAGCTTTCACATATTCCAAAAGATGATGAACTGCTGATAGAACAGCATGAAAGCAAGGATGGCTATCATTTACTGGTTTACCCATTTGAAGGCCGTCTTGTCCATGAAGCAATGAGTGCAATTCTTGCATACCGTATTGGAAAAATTGCTCCACTTACTTTTTCTATTGCCATGAACGACTATGGTTTTGAATTGCTGTGCGATCAACCCATTCCCGTTGATGATACAAATGTTGCAGATTTATTTACATCAGATAATTTAACAGCCGATATTCAGCGAAGTGTAAACTCAACTGAAATGGCAAGAAGAAAATTCAGGGATATAGCAGTCATCGGTGGATTAATCGTTCAATCTGCACCGGGAGAAAAAACAAAAGCAAGGCATTTACAGGCATCAGCCAGTTTATTATTTAATGTGTTCAGTGAATATGATTCAAAGAATGTACTGCTTCGTCAGGCATATCGGGAAGTATTTGATCAGCAAATGGAAGAAGTGCGATTACGCAGTGCTTTTGCGAGGATTCAGCAGAGCCGGATCGTTTTAACCTTCCCGGAACGCTTTACACCACTATGTTTCCCCATCATTGCTGATGGATTAAACCGGAACAATCTTTCCAGTGAAAAACTCGAAGACCGTATTTTAAGAATGCAGGCACAGTTGAATAAGGTTGCCGGTTTCTAATACGTCTCTGTTCATACCGGCAAGCTTATTGTCTCTTCAGCATATATTATTTCTCTGCCCGTTGTATGATCAGTTTTCCAATCCATTTTTATATCTATATTTATAAAAACAAAGCTCATGTTGAAAAAAATATTTTATGTTCTGGTTGCTGCACTGGTGATCATACAGTTTATACGCCCCAAACAAAACGTATCAGCCGGGCCATATCCAAATGATATTGCAACAAAATTTGCCACAAGCGACGATGTTGTTTCGGTATTGAAAACAGCCTGCTACGACTGCCACAGTAACAACACTGTTTACCCCTGGTATTCAAATATTCAACCGGTTACATGGTGGTTGCAGGATCATGTAAATGAAGGAAAAAAAGAACTGAACTTTTCTGAGTTTGCAACCTATACAGCAAAAAGACAACGCAAGAAATTTGAAGAAATAAAAGAACAGGTTGAAGAAGGCGAAATGCCATTAGAGAGTTATACAATCATCCACAAAAATGCAATTCTTTCTGCTGAGCAGAAAAAAGCTATCTACAAATGGTGTGATGAAAGCCTGGCACAACTACCGCCGAAAGAACCAACTGCACAATCGGATAAAGACAAAGAAGAAAGTAAAAAATAATAAAGAAGCCCCTTGTTAAAGGGGCTTTCTTATTTCAATTAAATAAATCAGTTTGTAAAATGCCTACGTTGTGTTGCATACAGAATTACAAATAGCACGGCAATAAACAAACCAAAGACACCACTCACAAAGCCAACAAGTACAGTAGTAACAAGAGGAAATGCAAACTCAGCAATACTGTAAATAACAAATCCCTGCTTTTTCAGTTTCCGCATTTGCATGGCGCCATAGATACAAAGCCCCGCACAAATAACCGACACAATTAACAGAACCGACCTGTATTCATACTGTTTGAGTGTAGATTCTGCAGACCATTTAAAGAAACTGCTCATCCCTTTTAGCGCAGGCTGCTTCTCTATATCCTTCATTGATTCAAGCTGCTTCACACTGTAAGCAATCATAAAGTAATTAAATACTGAACCAAGTATTTGCAATCCGCTTCCAACATACGTAAGAATACACAGAACTTTTATTCCCTGTGGGAAATTATCGCCTGTATACGCATGTGGCTGGAGATAATCTTTTTGATTGTCGGTTGTGTTCATCCTTTTTTTCTCAAAAATAAAGACAATCATTTCAATTAATCAAAATTAGAACTCACTATCTGCACTTACATTTGCAGACAGTTATGCGGCAACCAATAAAATTCAACCTGCAGGACCAGACACTCTGGCTTTCCACAGAAAGCTGTTTGTACTGGGAGGAAGACCAATCTTTGATTGTGTCTGATATTCATTTCGGAAAAAGCGGGCATTTCAGGAAAGAAGGGATCGGAATTCCCCAGGGAGCATTTAAAGAAGATCTCCAAAGGCTGGTTGCACAGATCCAGTTCTTCAAACCAAAAAAGCTGATTGTAGTGGGTGATTTTTTTCACAGCAAAATGAACAGTGAAATACTGCTGTTCGAAAAATGGAGAAGAGATTTATCGGCACTGCCCATCCACCTTGTCAGAGGTAATCATGACATATTAAGCGATGTATGGTACTCAGAAAATAAAATTGAAGTGCATGAGCAGGAATTAAAACTGAATCATTTCAACTTTGTACATGAAATGATTATTGACCAGGCACTACCGGCGAATGGGTATTTTTTTTCCGGTCATATACATCCGGGCATCAGTATCCAAGGTTTAGGCAAACAATCTTTACGGTTTCCCTGTTTTTATTTTTCTGAAACCCACGCAATTCTTCCTGCGTTCGGAAGATTTACCGGATTACATTCCATAAAACCAAAAAAGAAAGACAAGGTATTTGCCATCGTTAATAAAAATATCATTGCAATAAATCAATAACCCATCAGCAACAAAGTTCTTCATATTGCTTTTGCTCCCATCTATGCCCATCCATTACCTGAAGGACATCGGTTTCCTATGCTGAAGTACGAATTGATACCCGAGCAATTACTGCATGAAGGAACTATTTCAGCAAACAATTTAATTGCACCGGCTAAATGCAGTGATGAAATTGTGCTGCTGACACATTCCGAAGAGTATCTTACAAAACTGCATCAGCAAACACTTTCGGTAAAAGAACAGCGGCATATTGGCTTTCCTCAATCACCTCAACTTACAGAAAGGGAATTGATTATTACACAGGGGACCATTGATTGCTGCATATCTGCATTTGAGAATGGAGTTGCATTGAATGTTGCAGGTGGTACACATCATGCATTTGCAGACAGAGGTGAAGGATTTTGTTTACTGAATGATTTTGCAATTGCAGCCAATTATTTACAGCATCAGAAAATAGCCAAACAAATTCTCATCATTGATCTGGATGTTCACCAGGGAAATGGAACGGCGAAACTATTTGAACACAACAGGAACATTTTCACTTTCAGTATGCATGGTGAACATAACTATCCTTTTCACAAAGAGACAAGTGATCTTGACATTGGATTGAAAGATGGAACAGATGATAAGACATACCTGCCGTTACTGGAACATCATATAAATACACTGCTTGAAAAAGTAAAACCAGATTTTGCCTTTTATCTTTCAGGAGTTGATATTTTAGAAACAGACAAGTTTGGAAAACTGAAAGTTACCATGCAGGGATGTAAACAAAGAGATGAATTGGTATTCACTAAACTGAAGCAACATCGAATTCCCTGCACTGTTGCAATGGGTGGCGGCTATTCACCTGATGTAAGAACAATTGTTGAAGCCCACTGCAATACTTTCCGTTTGGCTAAAGATCTTTATCAATTGAATTAAATAATACAGAGCATCATCAGGTCAATGTAATTCAGTTAAAGAGCTCACCGAACTTTGCCAAAGTTAAAAGTTCACTATCAATACAAAACGCCTGCTTAAACTTTGGCAAAGTTTAAAGTCCTGTATTACATTTCATTTGGCAATCAGGCTCCTGCTTTGACTTCTTTCTTCCTTTTCAGTTTCAGGTAATCAATAAAAAAGATCATGCGTGCAGTAATTTCATTTCCATGTGGCGATGCAAGCATGCGGGTTGCATTTGCAGCATAATGTTTATAGCGGTTACCATCAATCGGGTAATCATTTGC
>JBEBHT010000251.1:0-6102 GCA_040081135.1 Lacibacter sp.
TGTATGTAATCACCTCACTATTCTGCATATCCGTAGCTAAAACAAGGTTCCCTTTATGATCAAAAAAAACAATTTTATCATACCCTTCTTTTTCAAATGAGAGGATGGTAGAAAGTCCCTCTTCATTAATAGCTTTCATGCTTTTTCTGTTATACTCAAAAAACAATACAGGCCTATGCGCCCGGATGATTTCTGAAGCTCCTCTTAAAACAATTGTATCAAACCCTTCCACATCCACTTTTAATAATTTGAGCTGGCGATAGTTAAAACCACCGGCATGAATTATTTCATCCAAAGTTTTGAATACAATCTGCCGCTTTCCCGTTTCTTCCGGAATGATTGTAGTATTCCACCCTGCATGCTCAAGGTTCACTTTGATACTTTGTGATTTCTCTCCGAGATAAGATTTAACCAGCGAAACATTCTGAAACTGCTGAATATTCCGTTGCAGAAATTCAAAACATACCTCATCGCCTTCAACTGCTATTACCGGCAGATCGATGGCTGATTTTAGAACTGCGATTGTATCGCCAACATTGGCACCAACATCAATAACAGTCATGCCGGGATATTTTTTATGGATTGAGATAGCCAGCCGTCCAAGCTGAATATTCAAATCAGGGTACAGTTGATAGTTAATGAGCTGTGTATTGTTACCGGGCATTTGAATTGGATAGTTGCCAACAGTTACGGCTCCGGTTTTTTTACTTTTGGGGAAATAAGGCAGACCCGTTTTAATAATGTCATACCCAAATCTTTGCAGGATATTTCTGATAAACTCTTTCATAATATATTACTGATATCTCAGAATTGAATTAATTAATAATTTTAAACCAAAAACTTCTGCTTCCTGTATCTTCGTTTCAGTTGACAAACAATCTTATATTTTATGCCATTTTCGTTGAAGAAGACAATAAAAAAAATACTTGTTACAACCTTTTTTAAACATATCAGGTCAAGCTATGCACAAAGTGGCGAAGATATCATTATTAGTGATTTGTTCAGTCACCTTAATATTCAAAACCCAACTTACCTTGACATTGGGGCCAACGACCCAATTGCCTTAAGCAATACATACAGATTATATAAGCGAGGCAGCAAGGGAGTTTGTGTGGAGCCAAACCCGGTTCTCTGCAAAAAAATACAGCAGAAACGTAAAAGGGACACCTGTTTGAATGTTGGAGTCGCTTTTGATGAAAGAAAAGAAGCAGATTTCTATGTATTTCCCGAGAAGTTTAACGGGTTAAATACTTTCTCAAAGGAAGAAGCAGGTTTCTGGGAACATACAGGAAACGAAGAAATTGGTATGCACAAAGTGGAAAAAGTCATTAAAATGAAGCTTGTTCACATAAACGAAATCATTGAGCAATACTTCTCTCCTCATCCAAACTTTGTTTCTATTGATGTAGAAGGTCTAGATTTTCATATTCTGAAAAGTCTTGATTTCAGCAAATACAAGCCCGAAGTTTTTTGTATTGAGACATTAGGGTTCATAGAAAACAATAAAGAAATCAAAAAAATCGAGATTCTTGATTTTCTTAAAGAGCATGGCTATTTTGTTTATGCCGATACTTATATCAACACAATTTTCTGCCTGAAAAGTGCATATAAAAACTTAGCATGATAAAGATCATTTAATGATAAACACTTAAGGGTATATTGGAATCAGATTTATACCTATTTTTGGTTATACTCCTCTATGATCAGACTATTATTTCTGTTACTGCTGACTTCTGAAACACTATTTGCACAAGTAAACCTGAACCAGGGTTTAATGGCCCATTACCCTTTTAATGGTAACGCAAATGATGTTAGCGGTAATAATAATAATCCGGTTTTTAATAACGCTACTTTAACGGCTGACAGGGTTAATAACCCAAACAGCGCTTACAAGTTTAACGGAATCAACAACTACATACAAATACCCAACAGTCCCACTTTAAACATGAGCAGTAGTATTACATTGGCTGCTTTTGTAAAAACAACTGGTTTTTACTATGGTACTTGCCATGGGAACGCAATTTTAATGAAGGGCTTAGATGCTGCGCCAACAACAACATTTAGGTTAAGATTTGGAGATGAAATGTATAGCAATGGCACAAATTGTACCTATTCACCTCCCGATACTATTCATCAAAACTACTGGGGGCACGGCGCAGGAGCAGCTGGTGGTTATACTCCATATGTAACAAAAAATGAGTGGGTAAGTGTAATTTATACCTATGACGGAACCTATGCGAAACTGTATATCAACTGCCAATTAGTGCTGAATAATTTTTCACCGGGATATAATTTTAGCAATACCCATGATCTCTTTTTGGGCAAAATGGATGACCCTACGTTCCCCTATTGGTTCAATGGCGAAATGGACGATGTAAGAATTTATAACAGAGCCATTAATGAAGACGAAGTAAAAGCTATTGTTGGCAGTTGCCAAAATACGGCTTTATGCGACAACTGGCTTTTCAATCCTTCATTCGTAAGTGCAGCTAATATTGGAGATCTGGATATATCAGGAGATAAAATTACTGTAGAAGCATTAATAAACAGAACAACACCCTGGAGCGGTGGGACTTTATTGGCTGGCGATGTAGTATCAAAACATTCAAACACGACAGATGCGAATTACTTGCTTAGGCCTAACAGCGCTCAAATAACAACAACAAATGGCCACTTTCTGACTCCGGAAATATGTGACATTGAATTAAATAAAACTTACCACATCGCTATGGTTTACGATGGGCAAGCCCTTAAGTTTTACAGAAATGGCTTTTTAATGAGCCAGGTTGCAGTAACAGGAAATTTGATACTCAACGACTGGAATACACGCATTGGCCTGTATGAATTTCAAGGGGGCAATACAAATTTTATTGGTTACATCAATGAAGTCAGGATATGGAATGTAGCAAAAACACAGAGCCAACTTCAAACCTATTTAAATACATCGTTACCCAGTCCAACAACACAAACCGGGCTTCAGGCTTATTACACATTTGACAACCTGCTTAATAAACAGGGAAATGCAGCCTGGAATGCTACACTTAACGGAGCTTCTTCAATAAATGCAACCAACACTTCCTGCTCCTTTGTTGCAGACAGTTGTCGTGTACTTACCTGCACAGTTAAAAATGATTTTTCCTTCTCCCGTAATCCATGCTCTCCCAATACAATTAGTTTTTCTACAACTTCAACGACCTACAACAGCATAAGCTGGGATTTTGGCGATACAAATACTGCGACTGGCTCATCAACAGCTGTACATACATATGCAACAGCCGGTAATTACCAGGTTGTAATGATTCAGGATTATGGCACCTGCATTGATACCGTAAAAAAAACAATTACTGTTGATATTCAGAATGACAATCAAACAATCCTGACCAATGACACCACGATTTGTTTTGGAAAAACCAAGCAACTATTATCTTCACCTGCACTTTCTTATTGCTGGTCGCCAACAACTTTTCTAAATAATCCTTCTGCTCAAAACCCAATAAGCTCAACAACACAATCAATCATATACTATCTCACTACTGAAAGCAACGGCACTAACCTTATTACAAACGGAAATTTCAGCAATGGCAATACTGGTTTCACATCTTCATACAATTATGCTTCGTCAAACATAACTGAGGGGCAGTATTTTGTAGGTGCAAGTCCGCAAATATGGAACTCTTCACTAAGTAACTGTGGCGACCACAGCACTGGAAATGGCAACATGATGCTTGTAAATGGAACTCCTGCTCCTGACATTAAGGTATGGACACAAACCGTAACTGTTGTTCCCAATACTAATTACTCTTTTTCCACCTGGATACAGGCTTTGTGGCCACCAAATCCTGCTCAATTACAATTTTCAATTAATGGGAATGATATTGGAAATCTTATTACGGCATCACTCCCGACTTGTTCCTGGACTCAGTTTTATTCAACATGGAATTCTGGCAATAATTCATCTGCGGTGATTTCAATAATCAATAAAAACACTCAAATTCAGGGAAATGACTTTGCCTTAGATGATATTACGTTTTCACCTGTCTACATTAAAAGAGACAGTATAAAAATTACTGTTGATACTCCATCCATAAACACAAACCCGGACCTTGTTGTTTGTGAAGGAACACAAACTCAACTGGCTACTACAGGAGCTTCAACCTATACCTGGTCTCCTGCCACAGGCCTCTCGAACCCCAACATATCAAACCCAATTGCAACACCTGCTTCCACCACTCAGTATTTTGTTGCTGGCACCAACAGCTTTGGTTGTATATCTAAAGACAGTGTTACCATTACAGTTCATCCAAAACCTGTAATTACAATTACAAACGATACAGTGCTTTGTAATAATGCAACGCTTCAACTGCTTGCAACGGGTGGAACATCTTACACCTGGTCGCCGGCTGCTACGCTTGATAATAATCTTATTCCGAATCCGGTTGCATCACCTTCTTCCAATACAAAATATTATGTAACAGTTAAGGATGCAAACAATTGCAGCAACACGGATTCGGTTCAGGTTAATATCCGTTCAGTAAATAATTTTATTATAAGCCCTCCCGCAGATATTTGTAAAAATGATTCCATACAACTATCTGCATCAGGAGGTGATACTTACAGCTGGAACAATGCACCAACACTTAATAATGCTTCTATATCAAATCCGTTTGCTTCACCCCAAACAACAACATCTTATTCTGTTCTGATTACTGATACAGTCTGTCATAATTCAACAACACTCTCCACAACAGTAACAGTATTACCACTACCTGTTCTGTCACTTACCAAATCAAATGATATTGATTGCAGTATTAACCAGAGTCAGCTGACAGCATCGGGCGCAACAATTTACAGCTGGTTGCCTGCAGGCACATTAAACAATCCGGCTGTTTATAACCCGGTAGCTTCCCCAACTGCAACGACGAATTATACAGTAACCGGAACAGATTTAGACGGATGTATGAATACGGACAGCATCACTGTATTGGTAAATGCTGATAACAAAGGAGGCTATCTTATGCCCAATGCGTTTACCCCAAATAATGATGGCGTAAATGATTGTTACGGCACAAAATACTGGGGTATTATTCTTGAAATTGAATTCAGCATTTTTAACCGCTGGGGTGAACGTGTTTTTTATACAACAGATCCTGCAAAATGCTGGGATGGAACCTATAAAGGAATTCAGCAGAACCCGGATGTATTTTCCTACATGATTAAAGCAAAAACAAGTTGTGAAAGTTATGTGTTCAGAAATGGAACCTTTACATTAATCCGTTAGCTGCTGATTTACATCTTACGCAGATTCTCTCTAAAAAAATTTCTTTTTATTCTTTATATAATTCTATTACTGGGCAAAAAAAATGCACTCTCAATTAAGAATGCATTTAAATACTGATAAATAAACTTATTTAATATTTGTACCGGTGTCTGGAATACTAAGCAGTTCAATTACTTGTTTATAATCCATGCTTTT
This sequence comes from Lacibacter sp., assembly GCA_040081135.1. GTDB lineage: Bacteria > Bacteroidota > Bacteroidia > Chitinophagales > Chitinophagaceae > Lacibacter. The sequence goes on from JBEBHT010000251.1 coordinate 5,474, forward strand.
TACCTGATCAACTGTATAACCAGCAAGCTGGCCCGACGTATAACGGCCGCCAGAAACTCCACCGGGAATTAAAATATACCGATAATAAATAGGCGCATAGTTATTTATAAAGGCTGCATTATCAAACCTTCTTGTGCCTACTCTGATAGTGCCTACCTGAACATGCTCTACAAAATGTGATATCAAAAAAGTTCCGTCAAACCATGGCAATAATCTTATGGTATTTGGAACATCAAAATACATATAAACCAAAACAACACCCTGATTAACAATTGCATTAGTAACACCCGGAGCATTCAGATCTTTATTATGACTTGTCGCAAGCTGTCCGGTATTTGACCACTCAGCATTTGTAACAGTTATCCAGCCTGAATAAATAACATTGGCTGTTCCTGTGGCTCCGGTAGGGCCAGTTGCGCCTGTAGCTCCTGTTGCACCGGTTGGTCCGACAGGGCCAGTTGCACCTGTTGCACCAGCTGGTCCAGCGGGCCCTTTACAGGCAATTAGGAAAATAAAGAATACTGAAATAAATAAAAACGGTGAAATGAGTTTTTTCATAAACGTTTTTGTTTTTAAAGGTTACATATAAAAAAATAAGAATTACTACACAATATATAATTTTTCACATT
>JBEBHT010000252.1:0-6093 GCA_040081135.1 Lacibacter sp.
CCCAATCCTCTTCTGCTGTTGGGGCTTCCGTAAGAAATAAAGAGCTGTACGGTTTCAGGTTTAAAGAATGTTTTATTGCCAATCGTTCCACCATTGTTGAGCATCTGCAGCAATACAGCTAATTCATACGCCGTGCTGAACAATCCTGCATGTCCTGCAATACCACCAAACATGGCAGCGCCGGGATCATGCACATCACCTCTTAATAACTGACGGCGAAATTTCTCTTCTCTTTCTGTTGGTACAATACGGTTAATAGGCAGGTGCTGCAATGGTAAAAAACCTGTTGACTGAAAATGTAATGGTTCATAAATTGTTTTGCGTACATACTCATCCAGTGTCATTCCGGTAATCTGTTCAACGATTCTACCTAAGAAAATAAAATCATTATCACTGTATACATATTTTCCAAACGGCCCGAGATCACTTTGCAAAATGCGTTGCTTCATAGTATCGACCCAATCCCTCCGCATATAAAAATTATCAGCCACACGAACATCATAATCTTCGGCTGGTCCGTTGGTATAGAGATTTTGAAAAGGAACACCGCTGACTGTATCCATTGTTTCCCTGAAAAAAGGAATGTATGATTTTAATCCTGCCTGGTGCAGCAGAATATCATGAATTACCAGATCCTGTTTATTAGTACCATTCACCCATGGAAGATAATAGCCGAGTTTCTGCTGCAGATCAAGTTTCCCTTCTTCATAAAGCTTCATTACAGAAAGCGTAGTTGCACAAATTTTTGTAACAGAAGCCATATCAAATACTGATTCCAACGTCATTGGTTCAACCTGCTCATACGTATAATAACCGTATGCTTTTTCAAAAACAATCTTCCCGTCTTTCACTGCAAGCACTACACAGCCCGGTGCTGCTTTTTTCTCAATGGCGTCTGCAGCAATAGAATCAACAGTTGCAAATTTTGTTTCATCCATTTTTTCAACAGGTAAAATGGCAGCTTTCACTTCAGCGTATTCAAGTCCTGTTCCAAATGTCAATTCATCACAAACTGTAACGGGTAATTTACCCATTGGCATCAGCTTCCCAGTAAGAATATCAAATGCTGAAGCCTGTGTAATGCTGTCGTCTTCATAACAAACCATACTGTTCTTAGCGGAACAGAAATTTTTCATGGCATAAGGATTACCGAATGCAAGTAAAACTGATTTCGGTAACTCAAGTAAACTATTGGCTAATTGAACAGAAGATGAACTCATACCAAAATTATTCTGTGGCCGGCGGCTGTAAGCATGTACGCCAACAACTACCTGCTGGTAATTATGTTTGAGCAGTTCCACCAGTGATAAAATAGTACCTGCATCTTTTTTATAGGAAAAGAAGAATACATCTGCCTTCAGTTCTTCCCGCATCTTTTTGATCATTACATTATCAGCCGTTACACCAATCGCCACATAAGCAATCTTACGTTGTTCATGTGTTGCTTTGTTCATGAACGACATGGTTGCGGCCGATAAAGGCAGTACATCCTTTTCGTTTTTCAGTAACGTAATCGATTTATCAGCAATCAACCGTTTCAGGTTTTCTGTTTTTGCATTCAAATCATCCACCAGGTTGTTTGTGTCAATTGGTTTCAATTCACCCAAACCATATAAATATTTTGCTATTAATACACGCTCTAACCTGCTGTTGATATCAGACCAGTGAAGTTTTTTCTTTTTGATTGCATATTTAATCTTCTTAATAGCAGCAGGAACATCACCGGGCAAACAAAGGAGATCATTCCCTGCAATCAGCGACTGTGCGCTTGACTGTCCATCAGGAAAAAACTTTCTAACTCCCTGCATTTCCAGTGCATCTGTAAATGTTAATCCTTTATACTGAAGTTCATCACGCAGCAGTTTTGTTACATTATTATACGAAAGTGAAGTGGCAACATTTTTTGTATTATCAATTGCAGGAATATACAGGTGGGCAATCATCACACTACCTACCCCGTTATGAAAGAGTTCACGGAAAGGATATAATTCCAAGGAATCTAATTGCGGTCTTGTTTTATTAATCACCGGCAGATCAAGATGACTGTCTGTATCTGTATCACCATGACCGGGAAAATGTTTAGCGCAGGCCATCACCCCTACATCCTGCATACCTTTCATACATTGCACACCAAACAGTCCAACTTTATACCTGTCTTCTCCAAAAGAACGGTCATTGATTACCGGATTATTCGGGTTATTATTTACATCAACTACTGGTGCAAAGTTCACCTGTATACCCATGCGTTTGCATTGTTCACCAATCAGCTTTCCGTATTGATAGGCTAACGCAGCATCCTGCACAGCACCCAGCATTAATTGACGTGGTAGAGAAATCACACTGTCTAACCGCATCCCTAATCCCCATTCGCCATCAATCGTAATCAGCAAAGGCGTTTGTGCAATGCTTTGATAATAGTTGGTGAGATTGGCCTGACGAACAGGTCCACCCTGGAAAAAACAAAGTCCGCCAACATTATACTTTTTAATTTGATCGGTTACCTGTTTAACATGTGCTGCCCCTAAATTACTGTGCGCCCTGATGATCATGAGCTGTGCAATCTTCTGATCATTTGTAAGAGTTTGCATCACACTGTCGGCCCAGCGTTTGGCCTGCTCCTGTTTCGTTTGTGAAAAAGCGAAATAACCCGATAGCAATATGGCAACTGATAAAAGTATTTTTTTCATGCTAATTTTCTTCTTTACGAATCAGCTAAAGATAACGAATTATCCTGCGCCGGTTGGTTGAAGAGCCGTATTTTTGCCGCTTCAAAAGGAGGAAGTGTAAGTGCCGGATATCATTCAATTATTGCCCGATCATATTGCTAACCAGATTGCTGCTGGCGAAGTAATTCAGCGACCCGCCAGTGCGGTGAAAGAATTACTGGAAAATGCTGTGGATGCAAGTGCAACCGAAATTCAACTCATCATTAATGACGCAGGAAAACAACTGATCCAGGTGATTGATAATGGTGTGGGCATGAGTGAAACTGATGCAAGAATGGCATTTGAACGTCATGCCACTTCCAAGATCAGGGAAATTGATGATCTGTTCCGCATCAAAACCATGGGCTTTCGTGGTGAAGCTCTGGCTTCCATTGCAGCTGTTGCACAGGTTGAAATCAAAACAAAAAAAGCAGCAGATACCACAGGCACTTTTATTGAAATAGAAAACAGTATTGTAACAAATCAGGAACCCGTTGCAACTGTTAATGGCACCAGCATTGCCATGAAGAATTTATTCTTCAACGTTCCTGCACGCAGAAATTTTTTAAAAAGCAATGCAGCCGAAATGCGGCATATCGTGGATGAATTTATCCGTGTGAGCATGGCTTACCCGGAAATTTTCTTTTCTCTCTCAGCCAACGGACAGGAATTATTTCATTTAGAAAAAGGAACCCTGAAGCAACGCATTGTTCAGCTGCTCGGTAATCAATACAACGCCAAATTAGTTTCTGTTGAAGAGCAAACTGATTACATGAACATCTTTGGGTTCATTGGTAAACCCGAAACAGCCAAGAAAACAAGAGGCGATCAGTATTTCTTTGTAAACAAACGTTTTATTAAAAGTGCTTATCTCAATCATGCTGTAGCAGGTGCTTTCCAGGAAATGATTGCAACAGATAGTTTTCCCACTTATGTACTGTTCATTGATTTGGATCCTGCACAGGTGGATATAAACGTTCATCCTACCAAACAGGAAATAAAATTTGAAGACGAGAAGATCATCTATGCCTTTGTACAATCAGCAGTAAAACATGCATTGGCACAATTCAGCATCACACCTACATTGGATTTCGATCTTGATCCAACCATCCAGGGTTTAGATGCAGTGAGCAAGCCATTTACTGAACAACAGAAATCACAGGCATCTTCTTCTTCTTTATATCAAACCTTTACGCAAAAACATGCTGCACATAAAATTGATCCGCAGCAGAAAAGTGACTTGAAGCATTGGAAGGAAAGGACCGATAGTCCTGAGTCGAAAGTCGTTAGTCAGCAGTATGAAAGCCAGGGAATTCAATCATCTTTTACCAGCGTTCAAAGTCCTCTCATTCCTGAACAGGATTTTACGCAGTTACACAACACTTACATTCTTGCATCTACCAATAAAGGCATGATGTTGATTCATCAGCAGAATGCGCATGAACGTGTATTGTATGAGCGATATTTAACAGCTGTTGATGGAAAAGCTGTTGCTACACAAACAAGTTTGTTTCCTTCAACATTACAACTGTCACCACAGGATTCTATTTTATTGCAGGACCTTCTTTCAGATTTACATCAGCTCGGTTATCATATTGAACCTTTCGGAAAAGATACCTTTGTGATACAAGGAACGCCGGCTGATATTGAACAGGGTAATGAAAGCATGGCCATTGAATTACTGCTGGAGCAGTTTAAACATTATACCAGCGAACTGAGATTTTCCAAACGGGAAAAACTCATCCGCTCACTGGCAAGGCAGCACAGTATAAAACCCGGCCGTTCACTTTCACAAAAAGAAATGAAACAGCTGGTGGAAGATTTATTTAACTGTTCAACGCCCAATGCAACCTCAAATGGTGTTCCGGTTTATATGGAACTGAAAAAAGAAGAGTTGGAAAAAATGTTTGGTCGATAACCCGTACAAAAAAAGGGCATCAATACGATGCCCTTCATTCACTATAAACAAATATCCCGCCTTAATTTATTTTCTGAAACCGTCCGGTACAAACCCGGTTACCGATTTTCACTTCCAGTGTATAATAACCTGTTGGAAGTGTTCCCGTTGGTATAGCAAATGCATTGATACCGGCAGTTGCATTCAAATAAAACACTGCTTTTCTTACCCCGGTAATATCAATGATAGATGCAATCACCACCTGCGGCGTTTCAACCTGTACTTTAAAATTAGCCGTTGTAGTTACAGGGTTTGGCATTATCTGCAATGTACATACGGAAGGAACCTGCTGAATTCGGATTGCTTCACAGTATTCCTTTACACAGCCATTCACTGTAATTGCACGCAAACATACTTTGTACCATCCTGTATCCTGGAATGTATATGTAGGATCAACTGCATTGATGATTACAGGAACGGTGCTGTTGCTTTTATAAATTGTCCAGTACTGAGAAAGAAGGGGCTGATTGCTGACAGCTTTAAATTTAATAACATTGCCCGCAGAGTTGAGACGTTGATATTCAAACTTTACAAAAGTCTGCTCACAACTTAACTGACCAACTACGATTTCTTTACAGGTGGTAGATGCACAATTATCTCCACGGTATACAGTTAAGCAAACGTTGTAACGGCCCGGGCGATCATATTTATGTTTTGCATTGGGACCAATTGCTCCTGTACCATCACCAAATGTCCAGGTATATTTTAATGTTGAGTTATTGAACTCTGCGTTGAATACAAATGTGTTTGGCTCTGCACTGATACGTTCAATCTTAAACAGGCTCAGCTGTTCGCAACCAACCGGTGCAGGTATAACCACATCTTTACAAACTTCTTTTACGCAACCGGCGAAGAATTCAATCCGCATACAAACTTTGTATGTACCGGGTTGCTGATACTGATGGAAAGGACTGTATTCAGCGCTGGAAGTACCATCTCCAAAACTCCATTTAATACTTAAAGGCATTACTGTAAGTACAGAAGGCAGCGGATAAAATTTCACTCCACGCATTGGAAGAACACTGTCGAGTACCCAAGTAAAGCCAGCTTCTATATCACAGCTTCTTACTACAACCTGTTTACAGATTTCTTTTACACAGTTTGGACTGAGTTCAACCCTGATACAAACATTGTAAACTCCTGCTTTTGTATAAGTATGTGTCGGGTTCCAGTCGGCGCTTGAAGTACCATCACCAAAACTCCATTTAATTTTTGCAGTAGCGCTTGTTACAGCAGTTTGATTGGTGAACTTTATTGTCAAAGGATTTGCCGCATCAGCTGTCCAGCTGAAATAAGGTTGAAAATCACAAGCCGGAGGAACAGTAACAATGCTGCAGTATGTTTTTTCACAATTGGCATTGGCATAACGAATGGTTAAGCAAACATTATACTGGCCCGGAGTTGTATAAAGATGAACAGGATTTTTTTCAC
>JBEBHT010000253.1:0-6001 GCA_040081135.1 Lacibacter sp.
TGCAGTATGTTTTTTCACAATTGGCATTGGCATAACGAATGGTTAAGCAAACATTATACTGGCCCGGAGTTGTATAAAGATGAACAGGATTTTTTTCACCCGATGAAATACCATCACCAAAGCTCCATTTATAAATGATTACAGTTGGCGGGGCATTGGGCTGAGAATAATTCATGAAAATAATCTTAGCCGGATTTGAAGAATCTCTTCTCCATTCAAATTTCGGTTGCAGCAGATCACATGAAGCAGCAATGGTAATTTCTTTTACTGCCGAATCATAGCAATTCCTTGCCGTATCCTTAATGTAATGAATTATACGGTAAGTGCCGGGCAACTGATAGGTATGCACCGGGTTGGCTGCATCAGATAATGCGCCATCTCCAAATCGCCAGCTGTGAAATAAAGGATAGCTGGTTGTGTTGTTGGAATAAAAATTGACGGTGCTTCCGTTAATCGTTAGCTGAAAATTTGCTTTGCCGGCGCAGGGATCGTTTTGTGCTTTCGCTGCTGTTATGAATAAACAGAACAGAGCCATGAAAGAGTAAATAAACTTCTTCATAATAGAGTGGTTTAAAATCCGCCTGTGCGTAAAGCTTCGGCGGACAAGTTTGGATGATGTGCTGTCTTTTACGGATGAGATCCAGCAATCAGGATATTTTCAAAGGGTACTGTATATTAGTTCCCCCGGCAAAAAGAAATGCTGCCCGGAAGGAAAAATATATTTTTTGAAAAGCTTAGTTTTCCCTGCACACTTTCTGCAGGAATCTTTCAACGGCTCTGCGAATGGAGGCAGGAGAAGTGTTGTGATTATTTACAATTACAGAGAAAATAAGCAGTTTGTTTTGAGCTGTAATCAGGAAGCCGCTCAAAGCAAGATGCCCGGTAAGTGACCCGGTTTTGGCAAAGATCAACCCGCTTTCATCTTTATAATAATTACGTAAGGTTCCTTCATTCCCGGTTGGCAGAAGCACTTTCAACCGCTCTAACCCAAATTCATCCTTCATTTTTCCCAGCAGCCACACAAAATCTTCAGGTGTAAATAAATTATAACGGCTCAGGCCGCTTCCATCCACCCATTTGGGTTGTTGTGGAAATCCTTTCAGGTCTGTTTTTAATAAAGTATCAATCAGTTTCTGTTCATCCATGTAACCCAATAAAATATTACTGACCATCATCAGTGTTTGTTCAGCAAAGAAATTATCACTGCGGTGCATCAATGGCCTGAACATAGAATCGCTGGGCTGCGAATGGATGATTTGGATTTTTTGTGATGTGGAGATTTGATAATTGATCTCAAGTATATCTTTATGTAATGTGTCCTTTAAAAGTGCCAATGCTGATTGAAGTCCGTTTGTAACAAAAGGTATTTCCAGTTCCCGTTTCATTTCTTTTCCTTCATGAATGGTATACACATTTTCTGTACGTGGCCTGGTTACATCAAACGCTGCCGATTTCTTTGTTGAGAAATTTGCATCCCAGTTAATTTCCGGATCAGTGAATACAGATACGGAAGTGTCATTCCCTGTTTCCTTTGTTTCAATACTGCGCTGCTGAATCCATTTGATGATATTACCATACACCGGCATAGAGCTGCGTTCAGTCATATAATAACCCAGGTAATCGTCCCATGCCCATCCGTATCCCAATGCTTCAGCTTTCCAGTTGCTGTTCGAGATGACTAATGTTTTATTCTGCAGTTTCAGAAAATCAATGACAGGGTTTTGCTTATAATCAGGATGCAGCAAAGTAGGGTCACCGGTTGGCTGCAAAAACAATGTATCGTTCTGTTCGGTGTACTTCAATCCAATCAGGCTGTCTCCGAGATACTTCATCCCTGCATACAGTGTCGGAAGTTTAGTATTACTGGCCGGCACAAAATATTTGTTGCTGTTATGCTGATACAGGAACTGCTTTTTCTCAACCTGATAAACAGCAACACCAACAAATGCATTGGTAAATGCAGAGTCATTCAGCAGGTTTTTCTTTAATTCTTTCGACAGTTTTTGCTGGGTTGAGCAGGAAGCCAGAAAGAAAACAGAGAGAAGAAGTAAGAAGTAAGAGGTAAGAAATCTCCTTTGTAAAAAAGATTCAGCATGGTAAGCAACCTCAGCATTTCTAACCTTAAACCCTGTACTTTTTTGTTCCATGCAATAAATATACAAGTTTCTTTCACTTCACTTTGCCATCCATTGTTAACTGCGTAATTTTAGATATGTACTGGCTGAAACGATTGAGATATTTTAAAGGCTTACTGGTTCCTCTCAGTTTATTTTTTATTCTTATACTTATCGGTACTGTTGGTTATGTGATCATTGAAGGGTACTCTTTTCTTGATGCCCTGTATATGACCGTAATAACAATCGGTACAGTTGGCTATATGGAAGTGCAACCTTTATCAACTTCCGGAAGAATATTTACCATTATCATCATCATCATCAATATCGGTGCCTTTACCTTCTTTGTTACTTTCCTCACCCGTTATTTACTCGACGGGGAATTTATTCGTCAATATAAACACTTGAAAATGGACAACGCCATTCATCATCTCAATAATCATGTTATCGTTTGCGGTTTTGGCCGTAATGGAACAGAATGCGCACAGGTGCTGCACGATAATCATATTCCTTTTGTTGTGCTGGAAGAAAAACATGATCTGCAGCAAAATCTCCCGTTCCCTGTACAGTATTTTGTAAAAGGGGATGCAACCAGAGATGAAGTATTGAAAGAAGCCGGTATAGAACGGGCACGTGCCATTATTGCCACCATGCCGGTTGATGCAGATAATTTATTTATGGTTCTTACTGCAAGACAGTTAAATCCAAACATCGTTATCATCAGCCGGGCATCACAGGACAGCAGTGTAAATAAACTCCGTGTTGCCGGTGCTAACAACGTAATTATGCCCGATAAAATTGGCGGTGCACACATGGCTACAATGGTATTGATCCCTGATGTGGCAGAACTTCTTTCACTAATGGGCACAAGAAATACAACCGAATTTAAAGTGGAAGAGATCATTGCCAATAATGCTACTTCACTTGGCGACCTGGACCTCTGGAAAAAATGCGGATGTACATTACTGGGCATTAAAAATAAAAGCAACTATGTACTCAATCCACAACCGGATTACTTTATTAACGAAGGTGAGCGGCTGATCATTATGGGCAGTGAATACCAGATCAGAAAAGCAAAAGAACTGGTTTAATTTACCCATTGCATTTTATTTACAATTACTGTCGCCTTTATTAAATAATGACGTTTAAAGAAAAAATATATCAGCAGTATGTTCTGCTTGTGCATGATAAAATCAGCCTGTTGAAAAAAAATCTCCAGGATTTATCTGACAGTGCAGCCAACGAAACAAAAAGCACTGCCGGTGATAAACATGAAACGGCCTTAGCCATGCTGCAGATTGAACAGGAAAACAGCAGCAGGCAGCTCAATGATGTACTGAAACAAAAAGCAGTGCTGGAAAAAATTGACCCTTCGCTTCAACCCGAACAGGTTGTTAGTGGAAGTCTGGTAAAAACGAACAAAGGATATTTTTTTATCAGTCTTGGTCTTGGCAAAATAACAGTGGATGAACAGCTCATTATTGCACTCTCGCCTGAATCGCTATTGGGCATACAGATGATGCATTTAAAGAAAAATGATTTATTCAGCTTTAATGGAATGCAATACAGGATTGAAAACATTGAATAAAAAATGCCCTGCTGAGCAGGGCATTTACAATTAACCGGAAACCACTGCTATTTTTTATAAATATTACTCATGTTCATAAACTGAGTGTTCTTGTACCAGTCTTTATTTGTGGTTGCGCCCGATTTAGCCCAATCAATAAATGTTGTGTACGAAAGATGAATCGTTTTTAATTCCACCGGATAATTAAAATCTTCTACAAAAGCCAAAGCAAAAGGAAGGTTCGAAATGGTTTTGTAATAAATATTCTGCGCCGGTTTTGTATTATCATGCCCTGTGCCAAGTAAGGAAGTGGTTGCTTTTACAGTAGGAGTGTACCCTGCAAGATGCACTTCACGGCCCCGGGTTTGATTGGCAATTAAAAACGGATTAAACGGTGCAACCCCCAGTTCAGCTGCAGTTAATGGTGAAGTGAAACTCATCTTCATGTTAATGGTGTCTGGCTTTATAAACGACTGCGCCATGAACGTATTAAACATGCCATTTGTCTGCATTACAGGAAACACATCATCAAAGGCCATGAAAATTGCTTTGGTTGATCCGCTTTCGCAGCCATTAGCAGCAAAGGAAGTAATGCTTCCGTTTATTCTTGTCCCGGTTACGTTCTTCACTTTCGATGCGGCAAAAGGAAATTCAACAGCAAATCCATTTTTCATTTTTGCACCTGCAGCAACCGTTGCAAATTTTGCATTGAGTTCAACAGTTTTATTGGCTGCATTGTTGATGATTTCATACCGGTACTTAATTACAAGGTCATTGAAATCATAATCCCCCATATAAGGCCAGTTGTCTTCAAATGCTAATGTTCCATAGGTGTTTTCAGCCGGAAAATAATTGATATATGCTTTGGTTGGATCAGTTGGAAATTTATCATACACATCACTTACTCCATCTCCATCTGTATCACCGGGCTCATCAATCGGATTCACATTCATGGTTGAAATTGCTGTAACAGGATTACTGCTGGCATAAAATACACAATCATTAAAATCATTATCACTGCTGTAAGATGGATTCCTGTTCATGTCTTCAAAACCAATCAGGAACAGGTCGTGAGTATCATCGTACAATAAAATAGTATGACGTTTATCAGCTATTGCTGTTTCAGCATTTAACTGGTCAATAGAATAAACAATGGGAGCTGTAGCAGAAACAGCTGTTCCGTTCCATCCGTTGGTGATCAATGCAAATCCAATAGAGGTTCCTGGTTCAAAACGGCCAAGCCAAATTTTATTTCCCGCCACTAATCCACCGCCGCTGCCGGAAAGACTTGCATTTGGAAACACCATAAACAGTGTATCAATATCAGCTGTTGTTTGAGGTGGTATTCCTGTTGGGTATTTGAAATACGCAACACTGTTCAGGTATCCTGCACCCTCATGAAGAAAAGTGACCCATACATCACTTAGGTCAGTAATATTCAAATTCATTTCTGCCGTATTCCGTAAGTATTCTGGATGATATGTTGGAACAGGTTTCTGTTCAGGTAAAGATGCATTTACAAATGTGAGCAGGCTGGAAGAGATTACATCGTTTGGTAAAACCAAATTATTGGGTTTACCCTGGTTACCATAAGTGCCGAGGTATTTATAAACAGATTGTATCCTGGATGTGAATGAATTATTTTCAGACGATGCAGGTCCTTTAACTGAAGCAGGAATTACATTGCCGGCAAAGGCGGTCTTACCTCCCAGCGTACAGGAAACAGCGTTATTTGTAATGGATACAACAGCATTTCTCATAACACCTACAAAAGCCGGATCGACAATTACAGTTGAAAAACTTCCGGGAAGTTTTATGTTGCCTGTAATTTTTCCTGCTGCGTCTGTAAGTGCTGTAAATAATACTTTACCTCCTGCTTCTTCAGGCGCATCAAGTAGATTGACGTTTACCTGTGGTAAAGCCACTTCATCGGGTGAAAGAATTGTAATGTCAATACTTACATCCCTGTCTGTTACAAAATTAAATGATGAAGGCGCATTTGTTTTTATCAGTGAATCAACATCTGCTGTTGCTCCTGTTAAAGGTGGTGCGGTGTCACTATGTTTGTTACAGGAAATAATTAAACAAAGGGCAAGTGGAAGAAGTAAAGTTTTCACAGTATGGATTTGTTTTGGGTATTTTTAATTCAACTTTGCAACTGCATAAGGATACAGAGTTCAATGCAGCAGTAACAAATTGAAATAATCATCCGAAAATTAAGTTGACGTTTACCTGTGGTAAAGCCACTTCATCGGGTGAAAGAATTGTAATGTCAATACTTACATCCCTGTCTGTTACAAAATTAAATGATGAAGGCGCA
>JBEBHT010000254.1:0-5982 GCA_040081135.1 Lacibacter sp.
TGCATATAAGCAGCCTATAACCAAAGGTGAAATGGAAGCTATTCGTGGTGTGAGCTGCGATTATGCCGTTCAGAAATTATTAGAAAAAGAATTGATTGTAATTACTGGCAGAAATGAAAAGCTTCCCGGTCATCCGTTGGTATATGCTACTTCCAGAACCTTTATGGATTATTTTGGCATTAACTCTCCTGAGGATTTACCAAAGATCAGAGAAATTATATCCAGTGAACTGGTTGAACCAACCGGTGTAATGAGTGATTTTCTCCAGGTAGCGGGTGATGAAGAAGAAGAATTATCATCATCAGATGCATTACTTGTAACAGAAGAAGGCGATTTGATTGAACAGGATATTACAGATGAAGAAACCACTTCAACTGAAGATGCTGCAATAGAAGATATTATTTTGGAAGATGTTGTACTTCTTGAAGAAGAAACATCGGAAGAATCCGAAACAGAAGAAGAGCCTTCGGCCACTGAAGAAGAAATTACTGACGAGCAGGAAGTTGAAGAGAAAAAAGATGAAGGCGACGGGGAAAATCTATAATTTCATTGTGATTTATTCATCTTTATGAAAATTCACAACTTATTCTCCGCTTCGATTTTAGCAGCTATTCTTTTATTCACCACATCATCCTGCAATCATCCAAAAAACACTACACAGATTATTGAAGGTGACCTTTACTTTAATTGGCTTCGTATTGGCAGTCTCTACAACCAACCAGATAGTATAATTCAAGGAGTACACAATTACGCTGACACCGTTAATCGTAACGGACTTGATTCTTTTGACTTAAGATTTCTATTTATGTACGACAAATTGAAATCTGAAAACCTTTTATACAGCCCTTTCGTTGAAATAAAGGTGAACAATGATTCAATAATAACCCTGTATTTATCAAAAAACGATTATGATAAAATAAAAGTTTATCACCGTCAGGATTTAATTGATATTAATAAAAAAATAGTAATAAAGGCAGAAACAAAATTTTTAGCACCTGGAATGGTATACTGCTCAAAACTGCTTTCTGTTGAAAAAGTTGACGGTATAACTGAACAAAGAGACAGCAAACTGAAAATAGAAGACTATTACTAAATTATAATCGGTTCAGGCCGCTTTGAGCGTCCCGACCGTAAATTCAATTAATTTCGCAGCTCACTCAATCGAAACATGACTCCATCTTTAGCAAACGATCAGCTGGTACAAATTGCAGAACAGTTTGGTACTCCTGTGTATGTGTATCATGCAGAAAAAATAAAAAGTCAGTATGAAAAATTAGTGTCTGCTTTTTCAGTGCTTGACACTAAGATTTGGTATGCAAGCAAGGCATTAACGAATATCAATATTCTCCGTTACATCAAAAGCATAGGATGCAATATTGACTGCAGCAGCATCAACGAAGTGAAGATGGCCCTCCATGCAGGTTTCGATCCCAACAATATTTTGTATACCAGCAACGGTATCGCCTTTGCTGAAATTGAAGAAGCAGTTGCAGCAGGGGTTAACATCAACATCGACAGTTTATCTAACCTTGAAAAATTTGGAAAGAAATATGGGCACAGTTACCCGGTTGGTGTTCGTCTCCGCCCGAATATTTTAGCAGGCGGTAATATAAAAATATCTACAGGTCATAATAAAAGCAAATTCGGAATACCTGTTGAACAGATACCTGAACTGGAAGCAATTGTAAAGCAGCACAACATATTCATCCGCACCCTACATATTCATACAGGGAGTGAAATTAAAGATGCTGATGTATTTGTAAAAGGGATTGAAGTATTATTCGATTTGATTCCTCATTTTCCTGAGCTGGAAGTAATTGATCTCGGCGGTGGTTTTAAAGTACCTTACCGACCTGAAGAAAATGAAACAGATGTTGCTTTGCTTGGACAAAAACTGAAGCAGGCTTTTGATGCACATCCTTTGGCGGATCTTAAAAAACTGCAGGTTTGGTTTGAGCCGGGAAAATTTTTAGTGAGCGAATGCGGTTATTTAATTTCACAGGTGAATGTGATGAAAGAAAATGGCGAGGTGGATATTGCCGGAGTGGATACAGGGCTGAATCATTTGATCCGCCCGATGATGTATGATGCTTATCATCACATCAAAAATATTTCCAACCCAACCGGTGAAGAAAAGAAATACATGATCACAGGTTATATCTGCGAAACAGATACGTTTGCCACTGATCGTTTACTCAACGAAATAAGGGAAGGCGATTATCTTGTTTTTTATAATGCAGGGGCTTATGGTTTTGAAATGAGCAGCAACTATAACTCAAGATATAAACCTGCTGAAGTACTGGTAAAAGATGGACAGTTTCATTTAATTCGCAGAAGAGACGAGTTTAGCGATCTGCTCAGCACGCAACTGGAAGTGATATAAATATTGCAGCTTCACCCATATTTCCGGTTTCTTAATTGAACAGGAGTCGCTTCATTTTGAAGAGCCCGTTCTCCAAATATTCATTTTTCTTTTACTTTTCCGGCAAAGGGTCTTACTTCATATTTCGTACCTTGCCCATCCTGTCGTTTTAACGACTGCTTTCAAAAATCAATACATATGAACAAAGACGATCTACGGGCACAACAGGCCCTCGAGTATCATGCAAAAGGAAGACCGGGAAAGATTGAAGTTATTTCTACCAAAGAAACAAAAACCCAACGGGATTTATCGTTGGCCTATTCACCGGGCGTTGCAGTACCCTGCATGGAAATTCACAACAATCCTGATGACGTTTATAAATATACTGCCAAAGGAAACCTTGTAGCAGTAATCAGTAATGGAACGGCAGTATTGGGTTTGGGAGATATCGGTCCCGAAGCAGGCAAACCTGTAATGGAAGGAAAAGCGGTACTGTTCAAAATCTTTGCCGACATCGACGTATTTGATATTGAACTGAATGAAAAAGATCCCGAAAAAATTATCCAGATTGTAAAAGCACTGGAACCAACATTCGGCGGTATCAATTTAGAAGATATCAAAGCCCCGGAATGTTTTATCATTGAACAAAGGCTGAAAGAGGAAATGAAAATTCCCCTCATGCACGATGATCAGCATGGCACAGCCATCATCAGCTCTGCTGCTTTATTAAATGCTTTGGAAATACAGGGAAAGAAAATTGACAAAGTAAAATTCGTGGTGAATGGTGCCGGCGCTGCTGCCATGGGCTGTGTATTATTATATCAATCACTCGGTGCAAAGCCGGAGAACTTTTTAATGTTCGACAGTAAAGGAGTAATCCATACAGGCCGTACTAATCTCGATGATAACAAAAAACGTTTTGCCGTACCGGTAAAAAACCCGGACATGTCATTAGCTGATGCAATGAAAAATGCAGACGTATTTATCGGCTTAAGTGTAGCCAATGTAATTACCGGTGAAATGGTAAAAACCATGGCAAAAAAACCAATTGTATTTGCTATGGCCAATCCTGATCCGGAGATCAGTTATGAAGAAGCTGTTGCTGCACGCAATGATGTGATCATGGCAACAGGCCGCAGTGATTATCCCAACCAGGTAAACAATGTACTCGGCTTCCCTTATATTTTCCGTGGTGCATTGGATGTACGTGCCACTAAGATTAACGAAGCCATGAAACTGGCTGCAGTAAAAGCCCTGGCTGAATTAGCCAGAACTCCTGTACCGGATATTGTAAACATGGCCTACAATGAAAAGAGTATCTCATTTGGTCAAAACTATATTATTCCCAAACCGCTTGATCCAAGACTGCTGAGTTATGTAGCACCTGCTGTTGCAAAAGCAGCGATGGAAAGTGGAGTAGCACAAAATCCAATTACCAACTGGGAAGAATATGAACTGCAACTCAACAAACGTTTGGGTATTGACAACCAGCTGATGCGTGCTATCGGTAACAAAGCAAGAAAAGAACCGAAACGTGTTGTATTTGCTGATGCAGAAAATGTAAAAGTGCTGAAAGCTGCACAACTGGCATTTGAAGAAGGAATTGCTTATCCAATATTACTGGGTGATGAAAAAAACATCCGTGACATGGCCGAAGTAAATGGTATTGATCTGGAAGGAATTCCTGTACTTGATCCGAAAGCAAAAAATCTGCATGAGAAACGTCATGAATTCGGATTGCAGTTATTTTTAAAACGTCAGCGTAAAGGATTAAACCGTTATGAAGCCAATAAGGCCATGAAAGAGCGTACACATTTTGGCTGTATGATGGTGGAAACCGGCGAAGCAGATGCGATGATCAGCGGATTAAGCAGAAAATATTCTGATACCATCCGCCCTGCATTGCAGATCATTGGCAAAGATGATGATGTGAAAAAAATTGCCGGCATGTATATCATGCTTACCAAGCGTGGTCCATTGTTCTTAGCTGATGCCACTGTAAACTTTAATCCAAGAGCAGATGAACTGGCTGATATTGCTCAACTCGTGGCAAAAGAAGTAAGAACCTTTGGTATTACTCCACGTATTGCCATGCTGAGCTATTCTAACTTTGGAAGCAGCGATTCAGCTGAAGCAAAACTGGTTGCAAAAGCAAGAGAGATTGTGAAAGAACGGGAACCCAACCTGGTTTGCGATGGAGAAGTACAACCGATTGTTGCATTCAATAAAGAAATCCTGAAAGAAAATTATCCATTCAGCGAGTTAGTGAATGGCGAGCCGAATATTCTCATCTTCCCGAATCTTGCCAGCAGCAATATTGCATATAACCTGCTGCAGGAAGTAGGCGATGCAGATGCCATTGGGCCAATCTTACTGGGCTTAAAGAAACCGGTTCATATTTTGCAACTGGGAAGTTCAGTACGTTCTATTTTCAACATGGTGCTTATTGCAGTTGTGGATGCACAAATGAAAGGAAAAGGCAATACAGAAGAAGTGGTGAAAAAATCACCCCTCTGGAAGCGTTTTAAGAAAGTGAACCACGAAATCTGAAGCTGACTGAATACCGGTTATGGTTTCTTCCTGACGATTAGTATCTTCACAAACAAAGCGACAATAACCGATTACTGATAACAACTATGAATTTTTTTACATCACTTGGCCGTTACCTCATCATGATTAAAGGCATGTTCTCCAAACCGGAGAATCACCGCCTGTACTGGAAAGAACTCATGCACCAGTGCAATGAAATTGGTGTACGTTCTGTAGGTATCGTTGCCATCATTGCAGTTTTTCTTGGTGCGGTAACAACGGTGCAAACAGCCTACCAGTTAATTACACCGCTCATTCCAAAAACAGTGATCGCTGTAATTGTAAGAGATAACATCATTCTTGAACTGGCACCCACATTGATCTGCGTAGTATTAGCAGGTGTAGTGGGCAGCCGAATTGCAAGTGAACTTGGTAATATGCGCATCAGTGAACAGATTGATGCACTGGAAATCATGGGCATCAATACCAAGGCTTATCTCATCATGCCCAAGATTCTGGCAGCACTGATTGTAGTTCCATGCCTGGTTGTGCTGGCAGCAGTATTGGGTATTTGGGGCGGAAGAATGGCAGGTGAATTATCGGGTATTCTTCCTGCTGATATATACAATGATGGGTTACTGGAAGATTTTATTCCATACAACGTGGTGTTTGCCATGAGTAAAACCTATACCTATGCCTTCATCATTTCAAGTATTCCTGCTTATTACGGGTATCATGTAGAAGGTGGTTCACTGGAAATAGGAAGAGCAAGTACTAAATCAGTAATTGTAAGTTGTATTTTAATTTTATTAGCCGATTACGCACTGGCAGCTATTTTATTATAACAGCATGATTGAAATTAAAAATATACATAAGGGTTTTGGCGACAAAACAGTGATTGAAGATGTTTCTGCAACATTGGAAACAGGCAAATGCAATCTCATCATTGGTGCAAGCGGCAGCGGCAAAACCGTTTTAATGAAATGCCTTGTTGGATTATTTGAACCCGACAGCGGTGATGTATTGTACGATGGCGACAGTTTCACCAATATGAATGAAGAAGGCCGCAAAGAATTACGTCAGCAGATTGG
>JBEBHT010000015.1:0-24765 GCA_040081135.1 Lacibacter sp.
AGGAATGGTTTCTCTGTTTGCTGATCAACAAGGCTTATGAGTTTTGCTTCATCAATCTTACGTATTGCAGCAATACGCTTTACCTGTACTTTAGCTCCGGCTGGTGAAAGATCAGGATCGAGCCCGCTGCCGGATGCTGTTACCAGTTCTGCAGCGATTTCTTCTTTCTTAACGGATGGGTTATGTACAAGGAATGTATCAATTCTGTCCTGCACCTGTTTCAGGTAATCGGGATTAGTAGGTCCTTTATTGGAACCTGCAGAACCTGCAGCATTATAATCTACAGCAGAAGGTCTGCTCCAGAAATATTTATCGTCTGTAAACTTCTGCCCAATTTTAGCATACCCAACTACTTTGCCATTTACCATTACAGTTTCACCTTTGCCGCCACCAGGTGCAAGTTTTGCAACAGCTGCAATAAATAGCGGATACAGAACCGAACATATTATGATCAGTACAAGTGTTAATTTAACTGAGGGCCAAACATATTTTTTCATGATAATGAAATTCAATTGTTAAATAAATAATGCAACTACGAGGTCAATGAGTTTTATCCCGATAAAAGGAACAATCACACCACCTAAACCATAGATCAGTAAATTTCTCCTCAGCAATGCACTGGCGCCGATTGGTTTGTAAGCAACACCTTTTAATGCTAACGGAATGAGCATCGGAATAATGATGGCGTTGAAAATAACTGCTGAAAGAATAGCACTTTCAGGACTATGCAGGTTCATAATATTCAATGCCTGTAATGCCGGAATAGAAGTGATGAACAATGCAGGAACAATTGCAAAATATTTTGCCACATCATTTGCAATAGAGAAAGTAGTTAAGGTTCCTCTTGTCATCAACAATTGTTTTCCGATCTCCACAATTTCAATCAGCTTGGTTGGGTCATTATCCAGGTCAACCATATTGCCTGCTTCTTTTGCTGCAGCAGTACCACTGTTCATGGCAACACCTACATCTGCCTGTGCAAGAGCAGGCGCATCATTTGTTCCGTCACCCATCATAGCAACCAACTTTCCACCTTGTTGTTCCTGTTTGATATAATTCATTTTATCTTCAGGTTTTGCTTCGGCAATAAAATCATCCACACCTGCTTTCTCCGCAATGAATTTGGCGGTTAAAGGGTTATCACCTGTTACCATCACAGTTTTCACACCCATTTTACGCAAACGTTCAAAACGTTCCTGGATGCCGGGTTTAATAATATCCTGTAATTCAATTACACCTAATACTTTGTTGTTTTCACTAACCACTAACGGTGTGCCGCCATTGCTTGAAATAACTTTCACCTGTTCAGCAGTTTCATCAGGAAATGAATTGCCTGCCTTTGTTACCATGTTGCGGATAGAATCAAATGCGCCTTTGCGGATTTTTGTTCCATTGGTTAAATCAATACCGCTGCTTCTTGTTTCAGCAGTGAATTCTATAAAAGATGCACCGTTTGTATTTAATTTACTTACATCCAGCTTGGCTAATTCTATAATTGATTTTCCTTCGGGTGTTTGATCTGCAATAGAAGACAATGCACATGCTTCAGTAAATGTTGATGCAGTTACTCCGTTTGCCGGATAAAAATTGGTTGCCTTACGGTTACCAATAGTAATGGTCCCTGTTTTATCTAATAACAGAGTATCAAGGTCACCGGCTGTTTCTACTGCTTTACCACTTTTTGTAATCACATTAGCACGCAATGCCCTGTCCATACCGGCAATACCAATGGCACTTAACAAACCACCAATGGTTGTTGGAATTAAACACACATACAAAGAAACAAATGCGGCAATGGTAATGGGTGTGTTGGCATAATCAGCAAATGGTTTTAATGTAACCACTACAATCAGGAAAATAATAGTAAAGCTTGCCAGTAAAATGGTTAACGCAATTTCATTCGGTGTTTTTTGTCTTGATGCACCTTCCACCAGTGCAATCATTTTATCAAGGAAACTTTCACCAGGACCTGTTGTTACACGTACCTGTATTTTATCAGACAATACTTTTGTACCACCTGTTACGGATGATTTATCGCCACCGGCTTCTCTTATTACCGGAGCAGATTCCCCGGTAATAGCTGACTCATCAATAGTAGCAATACCTGAAATGATTTCACCATCCATGGGAATTGTATCTCCTGCTTCACACAAAAAGATATCGCCCTTTGCTAATAGTGAAGAAGGGACAATTTTCATTTCATTCACAAAATTGTCGCCAATGAGAAAAACTTTTTTCGCCGGTGTGTCTTCCCTGGTTTTGCGTAAACTGTCGGCCTGTGCCTTGCCCCTTGCTTCAGCAATGGCTTCTGCAAAATTGCCAAAGAGTACAGTAATAAATAAAACACCGAAGATGGTGAGGTTGTACGCAAGTGAACCCTGTGATGTTTCTCCTGCAGCGATCCAGATGCAAACACCCAGCATGATGAGTGTGCCGATATATACGGTAAACATTACCGGGTTTCTTAACATTACACCCGGTTTGAGTTTTATAAAAGATTGTTTCAGCGCTGATGTTACCAGTGAGCTTTCAAACAATTTGGTATTTTTTTTATGCTTTGACATAGTATGATCTTTTTGTTCTGCTATTCATTTTGTTTTTACATTCCTAAATATTCAGCGATTGGACCTAATACCAAAGGAGGGAAATAAGACAATGCTGTAATAATGATGATAATAGCGAATGTTAATATGCCGAAAGTGGCTGAATCTACTTTTAATGTTCCTGAAGATTCTGGTATATATTTTTTCTTTGCCAGTAAACCAATGATTGCGATTGGCCCGATGATGGGAAGAAACCTTCCAAGCAGTAGTACAAAACCAGTTGCAACATTCCAGAAAATATTATTATCGCCCAAACCTTCAAAACCGCTTCCGTTATTGGCATTGGCAGA
Source organism: Lacibacter sp. (assembly GCA_040081135.1). Lineage (GTDB taxonomy): Bacteria > Bacteroidota > Bacteroidia > Chitinophagales > Chitinophagaceae > Lacibacter. The sequence goes on from JBEBHT010000015.1 coordinate 2,894, forward strand.
AGTGAATTCATAAAACATTTCAGAGAAACCATGATTGCCGGGATTGTTTAACCAGGCAGATGGTTTTACCGCCCAGTCGGCATCGCCATGCTGAACGAAATAATATGCTGCCAAGGCGGTTCCGCCTTTAATGAGGAAGGCAGATAATAAAGTAACCAATGCAGCAATCTTTACTTCTCTTGCTTCCACTTTGTGGCCCATAAATTCGGGTGTTCGTCCTACCATCAAACCACCAATAAAGACTGCAATGATGATATAGATAAAATAGTTGAGTATGCCTACACCAACACCACCATAAAATGCATTGATCAGCATTCCCAGCATTTGCATCATACCTGATAAAGGCATGGAGCTGTCGTGCATTGAATTGACAGAACCGGTTGAAATGATTGTTGTAACAATACTCCAGTAACCTGATATTGCCGGACCAAATCGTACTTCTTTTCCTTCCATTGCACCGGTGGCCTGCAGAATTCCCATTTTGGCAATTTCAGGACTGCCATGCATTTCCCAGTTGATGGTTGGAACAATGAGGAAAAGCATTCCAATCGTCATCACGGCAAAAATCATGTAAGCGAATTTTTTTCGCCTGATATAGAAACCCAATGCAAACAACATGGCAATCGGAATAAGCATCTGTGCAATCAACTCCACCATATTTGTTAAGTAGTTCGGGTTCTCCAATGGGTGTGCTGAGTTGACTCCAAACCAGCCACCACCGTTTGTGCCGAGATGTTTGATGGCAATCATACCGGCAGCCGGGCCACGGGATACACCTACGGTATCACCCTGTAATGTAACGATGCTGTCTTTGCCGTCGTAGCTTGCAGGGGAACCATTGAATGCCAGTATTACAGCTATTACAATACAAATTGGCAATAAAATCCTGGTAATTGTTTTGGTGAAAATATCCCAGAAATTACCGAGGTTGTCAGTTGTTTTATGTTTTAATCCATTAAACAATGCAACAGCGGCTGCGATACCTGTAGCTGCACTTACAAACTGCAAAAATGTAATGACAAATAATTGTGTGAAATAAGTCAATCCACTTTCACCTGAATAATGCTGCAGGTTACAGTTTACTAAAAAACTGATAGCGGTATTAAAACTCAGATCAGGGGTCATGTTGGGATTGCCATCCGGATTCAACGGAAGACTTGACTGGTTTAACAGCAGGAAGAAAGCATAGAAAAGCCACAGCATGTTAATCATTAACATGGCGGTTAAATATTCTTTCCAGTTCATTCCTTTCTTTGGATCAATACCTGAAATGCGGTAAATAAACCGCTCCACGGGGTTCATAAAGTCTGTAAATGTTCTTTCCCCCGCAAATACTTTTGCAATGTATTTTGCCAATGGGTATGCTAAAAAAACAGTTAACAGAAAGGTTACGACTACGCCGGTTAGTTCTGTATTCATTAGTATGCGCTTTAAAGATTAAAATTTCTCGGGTTTAATTAATACATACAGGAGGTAACCAAATACCAGTATGGCGATAATAAAAATGGCTGTTATCATGATGATTATATTTTTTCGAAGAAATCAATGGATTTAAATAAGATGCCGAACAGTACAACGCAGGCAACCAGTAAAAGAATTGTAATGATCATTTTTGAATGTTTAAGAATGCTAGTTTGATGATGAATATGTCTTTTATGTACGTGATGGTTGAATTCATTTTAATTTGTAAAGTGAGTTTTCCTGTTTGTGATTTTGATACGTTTCAGTTTTAAATTTTCGTGCAGCCTGTAAATAATTACAAAACATAAGGGCAATCCATACATGGCCAGTAAAAGGATTATTTTAGTTGTCGTGTCCATATTTGCATTTTTAGAATTGTTGAATGTTTAAATCAGCAGGATCGGAGTTGGATAAAATTTTATTCTTCAGATCTTTTCTTTTTTAGAACTCATTTCACCTGTACATACCAAATTCCATTCCCGCATGAAAAATTCTGCTCTAACTAACTTGCTATCATTGATTTAAGCTCAACCTGAAAAGTTGCAGAAATAAAAAACCCTTTCAAAATGAAAGGGTGTATTGTCAAAACGAAAGGGTTTAAGCCAGTTTGTACTCCTCTATCTTCCTGTATAATGTGGTTAAACCGATATTCAGCAGTTTGGCCGCCTCGGTTTTGTTACCATTTGTATAGTTGAGTACTTTCTGAATATGTATTTTTTCTGCACTTGCAAGATCAAAAGCAGAAAGTTGTTTCTGATTGGTTGAAAAGTGCTGCAGTTCATAAGGCAGCTGGCTAACTGATAACTCATCCTTTTCCATTAAAATGATACTCCGTTCCATTACATTTTTCAATTCACGAATATTGCCGTGCCATGTATGCTGTTTGAGTGCTTCCAGAAAGGCGGGTTCAATGCTGTTGACTTTCTTATTTATTTTGATTGCAAATACTGTTGCAAAATGCCGGGCTAACAGTTCAATATCAGCAATACGTTCACGCAAAGCAGGCAGTTGAATCTGGAAAACGGAGATACGGTAAAACAGATCCTGGCGAAAATGCCCGGCTTCAATTTCATGCTGCAGATCACGGTTGGTGGCAGCAATAATCCGCACATTTACTTTGGTTGTTTTTGTTTCGCCAACTTTCATGAATTCACCTGTTTCTAAAACACGCAATAGTTTGGCCTGCAATTCAAGACTCATTTCTCCCAGCTCGTCTAAAAAAATGGTTCCGCCGTTTGCTTCTTCAAATAATCCTTTCTTGTCTTTAACAGCACCTGTAAATGCACCTGCTTTATAGCCGAACATTTCGCTCTCCAGTAATTCTTTACTGAAAGCTGAACAGTTTACTGCAACAAAATGCTTGCTGTTCCTGTTGCTGTTTTGATGAATGGCCTGTGCAAAAACCTCTTTACCGGTTCCTGTTTCTCCGGTAAGTAAAACGGTTGTATCGGTTGCTGCCACTTTTTTAGCAAGCTCAATGGCTGCCAGAATTGTTTTTGATTTGCCAATGATGCTGTCGAACGAATATTTTTTTGAAAGTTGCTGTTCAAGAATTTTCACCCGTTTTGCAAGTGAAGCTTTTTCAATGGCACGGTTCAGCAGCGGTATGATTCTGTTATTGTCATCTCCTTTTATAATATAATCGAATGCTCCGTTTTTGATTGCCTGCACTCCATCAGGAATATTGCCATAAGCTGTTAACAGTATCACTTCAACCAATGGATGTTTTTCTTTTATCTGTTGTGTCAGTTCAACGCCGTTACCATCGGGAAGTTTTACATCGCAGAGTACAACATCAATATCAGTGAGGTCTAATTTTTTCAAACCTGATTTGCAGTCACCTGCTTCAAGTACTTCAAAACCTTCGAGGCTTATTATTCTTGCAAGGAGGCTTCTCAGTTTTTCTTCATCGTCAATAATAAGTATTTTGTTCACAGTCTTATATTAATGTGCAGTACAAGTGCGGCAATTCCTTGTCAAATGTATGAGAATATTGATGTTTTAAAACTAATGCTTTAACGGTCTTTTCTTAATCATGCCGCCTTTTGTATCCTTTACTGTACTCATTACTACAAATGCGTAGGGGTCAATTTTTTGAATTTCTGTATTCAGTTTATTGAGTTCAAGCCTTGTTACAACTGTGTAAATTATATCAGTATCAGTTGCTTCTCCTTTTTTACCAAATCCACGCTTGCCATTATAAACTGTAAACCCTCTGCCAATTGTATTGATCAGCATCTGGCTGATTTCTTCATTGTGTGAGGAGATGATGGTAACACCGGTATATTCTTCAATACCTTCAATAATAAAGTCGAGTGTTTTGGAAGCAGCCAGGTAAGTGATGAGTGAATACATGGCAATTTCAATGGAAAGAAAATAGGCAGCAGTTGAGAAAATAACAATGTTGATAAGAATGATAATGTCTCCGATAGTTGTGCCAAGTTTGCGGCTTAAGTAGATAGCCAGTACTTCTGTTCCGTCAATTACAGCACCACCTCTTACAGCGAGGCCAATTCCGGCACCAAGAAAAAATCCTCCAAAAATGGCAACAAGCAAATTATCGTTGGTAATATTAGGAAAATGAACAGTGGCAACAACCAACGCAAGACCGGAAATGGCCATGGCTGTTTTAATGGCAAAGGTTCTGTTTACCACTTTATAGCCCAAAAGAATAAATGGAATATTTACAGTAATCAGCAGAATATAAAGAGGGATTTTCGTTAATGCAGAAATGAGCAGCGAAATACCTGTAGCTCCCCCATCAATAAAGTGATTGGTTAACAAAAAGCCCTTAAAGCCAAATGCTGCAGAAAAAATTCCTGCTGTAATCAAAAAAATATCTTTCAGGAAACTGAAGAAATTTATTTTCAGTTCACGGAGACCGATTGCCAGCTGGTAACTGCTGAATTCTTTCCCTGAATCCCTCTTTTTATTCTTTAACGTAGTACTGATAATTATTTTCCTGAGAATTGTATTCATGCAATTGGTTTGTTTCTTACGATTCTTGCTAAAATAAACCAGTTGGAGCAGTAATCCAAAGTATACCTTACGGAATTAACATCCTGTCAAAAAAAATCCGGCTGCATTCATTGCAGCCGGATTTCAAAAGCAGCGCAGACAGGCTGTTTATTTTTTTCTTGTTGCTTTAAATGTTCCGTTTGGCTGAATGAAATACAAAGCTGTTATTTCTTCCTTCTCATTCTTTTCAAAACGAACGCTGTAGCCACTGATAATTTTAAAATTAAAGACATCTTTTTTAACAGGCAGCATTTCATAGTCAGGCTGGCCCGGTACAAGCACCATTAATGTTTTATCACCTTTGATATACACTTTTACAATTGTTGGACCGGGGAGTTCATACTCGCCCACATACTTTTCCAGGTCAGCTTTGCTTACATCAATGGTTTCAATTTTCTTTTTGAACTCAATCTCTTTTACTCCACTTTGAAGAGTTAGTGATACTGATTCAATTTCACCTTTGATGTTGATATTGAATAAGCCTTTCATCCCGTCTTCTTCATCTGCATCTGCACCATCGGCAACAGGAATAAAATTGAAGTAATCATAATGATAGTGGGTGACCTTAAAAGTTAAGGCATTGAACTTGCCGATTAATGTATCTTTTTTCAGTTCAATTGTCAGCGTTCCGTATGCCTCGTTGGTAAAAGTGCCAGCATAATCAGTGATTGCATGTGTTGGCTTTGTTCCGTACTTACGTTGAGTGCTGTCGGCTTTCAGTTTCTCTTTGGCAGCTGCTTTTGCTTTGTCAACAGCATCTTTTTGTGTGCGGTGCCAGTCTTTGAATTTCAGCCCGAGCATTTTGTCAACAATGGTATTGCGGATGATGGAAGGAACAGGTGATCCGTTTTGATTAACAGAAATAAAAATACCGATACTGTCGGTTGGAAAAAAAGAAGTGCTGCTGCTGAAGCCATCAATATTACCGCCATGCTCTACACGGTAATGTCCACGATAGTTGGCAAGGAACCAGGCCATTCCATAGTTGCTGAAAAATACATCCGGCTGTTCTTTAGAAGGAAGACCAGAACTGATCACCATTTGAGAACTGATTGCCTGCGAATAGTATGAAGCTGGAATAATTTCTTTTCCATTGAATTTGCCTGCATTGATCCACATCATTACCCAGTTGGCCATATCTTTTGCATTGGAGTTAATTGCACCGGCAGGGCCTAATGCATCAATGTTCATGAATTTCATCTTCATGATTTTTCCGTTTGTCTCATTATAGCCAAAAGAAAAATCCTGGGCTTTTTGCATATCGATGACGGAAGTATTGCTTGCCGTCATACCCAATGGCATGAATAATTTTTCTTTGATGAGTTCTTCCCATGTTTTGCCGCTTAGTTTTTGTGCTAACACACCCTGCGCTAAAAACATAAAATTATTATACTGCCAAGCCATACGTAAGAGAGCAGTTGTTTCAAAAAAACGGATGATGTAAAGCAGGCTGTCACGGCTTGTTTTTGAACCATACCATGCAAGATCATGACGGGGAAGACCGGTACGGTGGCTCATCATATCCCTGGTTGTAATCGTATTCGTTAATTCATCATTGATGAAACGCAGTTCCGGTAAATATTGATTCACGGGTTTGTCCAAATCAAGTTTGCCATCTTTCAACGGAAAACTGAGCAACGAAGAAGTGAATGCTTTTGTACAACTGCCGATTGCAAACAATGTATTTTCTGTTACCGGAGTTTTATTTTCATAATCCTTATAACCAAAACCTTTGGTCATGATCACTTTGTTTTTTTCAACAACAGCAACGGTAACACCGGCCACTTTCCATTCGTTAAGAATACGGTTGATGAAAGTATCAATTCCTGCAAGGCGTTTGTCGGTGGTTTGGGCAGTTGCAACATTCAGTATGAACGTGCAGAGAATGATAAATGAAAGAAGCTTTTTCATTAGTTTAAAATTTATAAAGCGGGAAATGGTTTCAAGTTCAGAAATATGATGTTAATCAGATAGCAGCTAAAGTTTGTTGAAAGTCTTCAATCAAATCTTTCACATCTTCAATACCAACGGAAATTCTCAACAGATTATCAGGTGTGGCTGATGAGGCTCCTTCAATTGATTTGCGGTGTTCAATCAAACTTTCAACACCACCTAAACTGGTGGCATGTGTAAATAATTGCAGAGAATTTGCCAGTTTCAACGCAGCGTCTCTATCCCCTTTTACAAGAATTGATAACATACCACCGAAGCCGCCAATCATTTGTTTTTTTGCAATATTGTGTTGCGGGTGTGATGGTAATCCCGGGTATAATACTCTTTCAATTTTTGGATTGCTTTCGAGGTACAGTGCAAGTTTCATGGCATTATCTGAGTGAATCGGCATTCTTGCAGCAAAAGTTGTGAGGCTTCTGCATAATAGCCAGCAATCATAAGGTGATGGAACAGCACCGCCCAGTCGCTGGTAAGCTTTTACAAATTCAAATCGTTCATTATCTTCTTTAAAAATTAGCGCTCCACCCAAGAGATCGCTGTGGCCGCCAAAATATTTTGTAGTAGAATGAAGAACGATATCTACTCCCAGTTCAATTGGTTTTGTGTAAAACGGTGTGGCCCATGTGTTATCAGCAACGGTAAAACAGTTGTGTGCTTTTGCTATTGCAACAACTGCAGCAATATCGGTTACTTTAATTAATGGATTGGAAGGTGATTCCATCCAGATAAGTTTTGTATTGGATTGAATAACGGCTTTCAATGCAGCAAGATCATCCATATCAACAGGAGTATAGCTCAATCCAAAATTGCCGAATAATGTATCAAGGATTGTACGGATAGAAAAATAAGTATCGTCAGGGATAATGATATGATCGCCGCTTTTTAAACTTTGAAACACTGCTGTTGCTGCTGCAAGTCCTGATGAAAAACTTACGCAGGAAGTTCCGGCTTCCATCTTGGCAAGTTTGTGTTCCAGTGAATTCCTGTTGGGGTTATCATAGCGGGAATAAAAATATCCTCCGGGATAACTGATGCCATCATCTCCTCTTTCAAAAGTTGTGGACAGTACAATCGGTGCCATTACTGCACCGCTTTTATCTTTTACATTGTCTTCGTGAATGATCCTGGTAGAGAATTCCATAATTGAAGTTTGGTCTTGGAATGTTAAATGTAAGCATTCTTAAAGTTGCTAATGTTCCTGCCTGTCATTTCCTGCTGCCATTCAGAAAATAGTTATTAATGAAAACCAATTTTCTGTAATTTTCAGCAAATGATTTTGCATGAAAGAATTGTTATCGCATTACTCTGCTTATAATTTGTGGGCCAACAAAGCTATCACTGAAGCTATTCTTGAAATGGATGAACAGCTGCATCAGCAGATTGTAAAAAGCAGCTTCCCCAACTTATATGCAACCGTTCTGCATATGTGGGATGCAGAGAGTGCGTGGTGGCAGCGTATGGAAGGACACACCCAGATTATGATTCCCAGCAGACAGTTTAATCCAACCATGAAAGAAGCGATCAATGGGTTGCTGCAGCAATCAACAGATTGGAAACAATGGGCTGATCAATGTACAGAAGACGAGCTGAAACGGGAGTTCGATTATAAGAATATTAAAGGTCAGCCTTTTCGTTCGGCTGTATGGCAGGTGGTTCATCATTTGTTTAATCATGGAACCTATCACCGTGGGCAACTGGTAACAATGATGCGGGAGTTGGGGGCTACTGAAATACCGGCAACAGATTTTATACATTATATGCGAACCCGTGTCTGACGTCTCGAAGAGCATCTGACACATACGTATCAAATCTTCGCAATTTAATTTCTTGTAAAATTCAATTTTAAAATGACTGACGGGATGCCCTATAGGCTCAGTTGCAAAGCAGTAGGCCAATTAAGTTTGTGTAAACAAAGAAATGTGTTGATATAGTAATACTTCTTGAATTCACAAGACAGGGTTTTGAATGGTATTAATATACATCTGCAAAACATTACAAACGGAATCCTCATCTGTTTCAAAAATATAACTGAAAGAGTCTTTTTATTAGATTACTATTACAGTGAATCTTTAAACTATCATTATGCGAGTTCTTTTACTTTGTATGCTTGTATGCATGTTTCTAAACGTAACAGCCCAAACTTATACCATTCAAACTCAAAATAACGGAACTCATTATAACGGAGGTGCTTATGTTCCTCCTGCGATTACTAAAACATATGGGTTGCCTATACCAAAGCAACAGTCAAATCCTTATTACACTCCTTCTACTTCTTATAACAAGAGTTTTTCCGGAGGCAATACTGCAACCGTAACACCTAAAAATTCCGGATCTTCTGGACTTTATACTCCTGTACAAGGTAAATCTGATAAAGCAAATAATTACACCTGTTTATCGGGAGATTGCAAAAATGGATTTGGAACATATCAGGGTTCTCCCACATCCACTTATAAGTATATAGGAAATTTTAAAAATGGAGAACACCATGGCACTGGTAAAATATACGATTGGGAAGGATATGTAACTTATAATGGAAATTTTGTAAAAGGCGCTAAAGAGGGTTATGGCAGAAGTGTAAGCTATTACCAGGAGCCCGTTTTTGGAGATGGATCTATTACAAGGTATAATACAGCTGTGCGTACTGTTTATGAAGGAGCATTTAAAAACGGAGAACATAATGGAGATGGCTACCTGGCAGAATATACAAACAATCAATTGCTGATAAGTGTATATACCGGCACTTTTGATGCAGGATTAAAAGACGGTGAAGGGGTGTTGCTGTTGTTTGCTAAAAACAAAATATCAGCATATTATTCAGGTGGATGGTTTAAGGGTAGACATCATGGAATTGGCATTGACAGCAGTGAGTCAGGGCTATTTGTTGGTGAGTTTAAAAATGATCAGCGTGATGGTGAGGGCACATCTTACTGGTCAGAATACAGTACAGAAACAAAAGCTCCTGTGCTTCGATATACAGGCAAATGGAAGAACGATAAAAGAGATGGTCATGGTATTGAATATGATCTGAAAGGTAAGCCGGTTTATGAAGGTGATTTTACAAATAACTACCGTAATGGGCCAGGTAAATTGTATAAGCCCGATGGTACTTTTAAAGAAGGAACATGGGTAAACGGATCAAATAAAGAACTTGATGCACCAGTTGTTGTACCTGTTGCCAAAAAAGAGTACAAAGAAGATTTTGAGGATAATAAGCGGCTATGGCCACATAATTCACCCTACTATCTTGCTACTGTAGAAAAAGGTGTTTATCATGTAGAAGCTATAGGCGGCGAAAACGATTACAATAATTTTACGATCCGTATTCCTGATGCGATGATCTTTTTTAAGGGCGATGACTGGTCGTTTGAAGTAACTGCTAAATCAGGTAATAAGCATGGAGTGTCAAGATGGTATGGCATTGGTTGGGACAAAGCAGAATTTACCATAAATCCAAGCGCAGACCTGTTTGAATTCAGCTACAATATTTCAAAAACAGGGTCTAAGGGCAGTAAAGGAAATGCCAAATTGAAAAAAGGATACAATACTTTATTGGTAATTAAAAAAGGAGATGTAATAGAAGCACAGGTTAACGGCAGAAAAGTATATTCAGGCCCGGCCCCTGTCGAGCTTGTTTATTCCTTTTCCCTTATTATGCCGAACTCCAATCCCTCATATGGTTGTTATGCAGATTACAAAGAAGTTATTTTTAAAAGATTGAATTGATCCATTACTTCTCCATGAAGAGCTAAACTCCTATAGTCAGGTTCGCATCTGCAAAAAGAATTGGTTGATTGAAATAAACAAAAAAGCGATCAATAAAATGATCGCTTTTTTGTTTGTTATTTATTTTAATTACTGTCATACGCCCACTTAACCCAGGTAGCTCCCCATGTAAATCCGCCACCAAATGCAGCAAGAACAATATTGTCACCTTTGTTCAATTGCTTTTCCCATTCCCACAAACAAAGTGGAATGGTTGCAGCAGTGGTGTTGCCGTATTTTTCAATATTGATCATTACTTTTTCTTTGGGCAAACCCATACGGTTGGCTGTTGCATCAATAATGCGGAGATTGGCCTGGTGTGGCACCAGCCATGAAATATCATCACCTGTTAAATTATTGCGTTCTAATAATTCTGCACTAACATCAGCCATTCCTTTTACAGCAAACTTAAATACCTGCTGTCCTTCCTGGTAAGCAAAATGTTCTTTGTTGGCAACAGTTTCCATACTGGCAGGTTTTAAACTACCACCTGCTTTCATATGTAAGAAATTTCTGCCTGCACCATCTGTACGTAAAATACTATCGAGTACACCATATCCTTCTTCGTTGGGTTCAAGTAATACTGCAGCTGCACCATCTCCAAAAATAACACAGGTGTTACGATCAGTATAATCAACAATAGCACTCATTTTGTCGGCACCAACAACTACCACTTTTTTGTAACGGCCACTTTCAATATAAGCTGCACCGGTAGTTAATGCAAAAAGAAAACCACTGCAGGCAGCACTCAAATCAAATCCCCACGCATTCACTGCACCAATTTTATCGCACACAATATTTGCTGTAGATGGGAACACCATATCCGGTGTAACTGTGCCTACAATCAAACAATCAATTTCTGTAGGGTCAATGCCACGCTTTTTGCAGAGATCAAGAACTGCAGGAGCAACCATATCAGATGTTGCAAGCCCTTCGCCTTTCAATATTCTTCTTTCAGAGATACCGGTCCTTGTACGAATCCACTCATCGTTGGTATCAACCATTTTTTCGAGGTCAAAATTGGTAAGTTTATCTTCGGGTACCCATCCGGCAACAGCCGTAATAGCAGCGGTTATTTTTTGGCTCATGTATTTATTTTTGATCGATCTTTTTAAAATTGCGCACGAAGATATGAAAAGCAGTTGTTAGCTATTGAAGATAGAGGTTTAACAGTTGATATGTTCAAAATGGGAATCCGTTTGGACTAAAGACCCGGGACTACCGGCCAGCCACCTGTTTCGTCTGCTGAAAAAAAGTCTATTTTCGCCTCATGTTTGCGTATCTCAAAGGAACCTTTACACTCAAAACTCCAACAGTAGTTCATGTTGACGTTCACGGCGTTGGCTATGAAGTGCAGGTTAGTCTCAATACATACGGAAAAATCCAGCATTTGCAGGAAGGAACATTATTCACTCATTTACTGGTGAGGGAGGATGCTCATATTCTGTACGGATTCTTCGAAAAGGTTGAAAAAGAAGTTTTTCTGCAGCTGCTCAGCGTTAGCGGAGTAGGAGCTTCAACTGCCAGAATGATGCTTTCCTCTCTTCAGTCAGAAGAAGTGGTGAGAGCAATTTTGTCGGGCAACGAAGGCCTGCTGGAAAGTGTGAAAGGGATAGGAAAAAAGACAGCCCAGCGGATTGTGCTGGAGTTGCGTGATAAAATTTCAAAAACTACAGCGGATGGGAATATTTCTGCACTGACTCACAATACTTTAGAACAGGATGCGTTAACTGCTATGACTGCTTTAGGTATTGCAAGGAATGCGGCCGAATCGGCTATTAAAAAAGCCCGTCAAACGAATACGGCGTTTGACCAGGTACAGGAGTTGATTAAAGCTGCATTGAAATGTTTGTAAACCTGTAACAAAAGCCACTCGCTTAGAGAATTGACCCTGATGCAACGTACCATACATGGTAGTGCCGCCCTGTTAACACTTGTACTTACATGCATATCCATGTTGAGTTACGGAGGCGTACCTGCATTCAATCCATCTTCAAAAGATACCGTTCCATCAATCGATACCAGTTTGCGTTTTCCGCTTACCGACCGCAGGGGAGATGCATTCAATTATCCCAACCGCAATACATTTGATCTGCAGCGTCCATCCAATATCACAGATTCTATTGCGTACGATCCTGCAACCAAACGATATTATATCTATGAAAAAATCGGCAGGAGTTGGTACCGCAAACCAACCTACCTCACCTTCGATGAAATGGTGGCTTATAAAACCCGCCAGGATGAACGGGATTATTTTCAGCGCAGGTTAAATACAACGCTTAACCTAAACAGGAAAATTCTTGATCCCAAATTGCAGGTGCGGCCAAGTTTCTTTAACCGCTTATTCAGTAACACGGGTATTCCGAAAGTTGAAATAAAACCACAGGGTGATGTAACCTTAACTGCGGGTTACCTCGGACAGAATATTAAAAACCCAACTCTGCCTGAACGTGCAAGAAAAAATGGAGGATTTGATTTTGATATGAATGCCAATTTTGGTTTGAATGCCAAGATTGGTGACAAACTCAATTTCCCCGTTACGTATAATACACTGGCGAATTTCCAGTTTGAAAATCAGCTGAAGCTGGATTACAGCGGTAATACCGATGCCATCATCAAACGGATTGAAGCAGGTAATATCTCTTTTCCTGCAAAGGGATCGTTAATGCCCGGCGCTTCTGCATTGTTTGGTTTGAAAACAGAATTGCAGTTTGGTAAATTATATATCACTACTGTATTAGCCAATCAAAATTCCAATAAGCAGCAGGTACAGATGGCTGGTGGATCGGGGTTGCAGCAGTTCGTTGTAAAAGCAGACGAATATGAAGAGAACCGTCACTTCCTGTTAGCACAATACTTTAAGAATAACTATAACAAGAACATGAAGAATATTCCTTCTGTTATTACACCCGTACAAATTCTCCGCATGGAAGTATGGGTTACCAACAGAACGGGGTCAACAACAGAAAACAGGAATATTGTTGCATTGATGGATCTGGGAGAATTTCAGCCAAACAATCCGAATGTAAATCCTTTAACTGGTTCTGATCTGCCACAGAACAGTGCCAATGATTTGTATCAGCGGATCATTAATGACCCTGCAACAAGAGATGCATCTTTGGTGACCAACCGGTTGACCAGTTTTCAATTAACAGCTGTGCAGGATTTTGAACGCACATTTGCTCGTAAATTAAGACCTGAAGAATATTATTTCAATCCGCAGATCGGTTTTATTTCTTTGAATACAGTATTACAACCCGATGAAGTATTGGGTGTGGCTTTTCAATACAGTGTTAACGGTAAAATTTTTACAGTTGGTGAATTCTCCAATGATGTAACACCCGATACAGCTGTGAACAACAGTGGTACACAGAAAGTGCTGTTTTTAAAAATGCTGAAAGCAACATCACAACGTCCTTTACTTCCCATTTGGGATTTGATGATGAAGAACGTTTATTCAGTTGGCTTTGGTCAGCTGGAAAGAAAAGATTTTAAACTGAACATTCTTTACCAGGAACCGGGCGGTGGTGAAAAAAGATATATTCCTGAAGGTGAAGAAAAAGGAAGACCAATTATTGAACTGGTAAATCTCGACCGTTTAAATAATCAGAACGATCCGCAACCCGACGGTGTGTTTGATTTTGTAGAAGGCTATACAGTTAACTCACAAATGAGCCGTGTGATATTTCCATTGCTTGAACCATTTGGTAAAGACTTGAATTATATTTTCCGTGGTCCAGATTCAACTGCTCTCCGTCAGAAATATTTATTCTATCCACTGTACGATTCAATTAAATGGTTAGCTCAGCAATCGCCACAGTTAAACCGTTTTGTATTTAAAGGTGCATCACGCAGTGCAGGTGGTGGTGGCGATATTCCTTTAGGTGCATTCAATGTGCCGCAGGGTTCTGTTTCAGTAACTGCCGGCGGACAAATGTTAAGAGAGAATGTTGATTTCACAGTTGACTATAATTTAGGAACAGTAAGAATCATCAACCAGGCAATCATCAATTCAGGTGTACCTATCAATGTTGGATTTGAAAACAATGCCACATTCGGAATGCAGAACCGCAACTTCATGGCATTGCGTCTGGAATACCGTGCTATTGAACGTCAGACAAAACAATTAACGATTGGTGGAGCAGTGATGCGTTTGGGCGAACGTCCCTTCTTTACTAAAATGAATTATGGTGATGATCCGATCCGTAATACCATGATTGGTGCAGATGTAAATTATAACAGTGATTGGAAACGCTTAACCAAATGGGTGGATGCATTACCGTTTTACTCAACACGCCAGGCATCTAATATTAATTTCTATGGTGAAGGCGCAAAAATTATTCCCAGCACTGCTAAACAGATTCGTCCGGAAAAGAATGGTGGTGGCTTAGTATACATTGATGATTTTGAAGGAACACGTAATGGTATTGATCTTCGTTTTCCTTTCATTGCATGGACACTGGCTTCAACTCCTTACCAGTCAAGAGATCGTTTTGGTGTTGAACTGTTTCCCGAAGCAGGTTTGAGTAATGATTTGCAATACGGATACAACCGTGCAAAAACAGCCTGGTATAATATTGAACCGGTATTGCAGCAACGTCGTGATCCAAACAATCCATTGGGGAATAACTTAACAGAATTATCCGATCCACGTGTTCGTTTTGTAAGCCGCCAGGAAGTATTTCCACAGGCAACTCCTGATCTCGGACAAAATCAATTGATCACTTTTGATATGTCTTTCTATCCAACAGAAAGAGGTCCTTATAATTTTGATGCAAGGAACGGAAGTGTTAATCCATCAAACGGACGATTACTAAATCCAAAGAACAGGTGGGGCGGTATTATGCGTGCCATTGATCAAATTGATTTTGAAACAAACAACATTGAGTTTATTGAAATGTGGGTGCAGGATCCATTCATTTTAAATTCAACAAGTACCGGCGGACAGATGTATTTCAATCTTGGAAATATTTCTGAAGATATTTTAAAAGATGGGAGACGCTTTTATGAAAACGGATTGAGTACTATTCAAACGCCAGCAAGAGAAGACAGCAGTAACTGGGCAAGAGTGCCACGCAATCCAATTCAGATTGCACAGGCCTTCAGTAATATTGTTGAAGAACGTTCACAGCAGGATGTTGGTTTCGACGGTAGAACAGATACATCAGAACAGAGAATGTATTCACCTTTCCTTACTGATATCAGGAACATTGTTGGATCAGGTGCTGCTTATCAATCTTTATTCAATGATCCAAGCAGCGATAACTATCAGCACTTCAGGGAAGGGCAGGGCGATAATACCGGTATTTTACAGCGCTATAAAAAATTCAATAATCCTCAAGGGAATAGCCCCGTGGCAAGTAATAATGTTGATTATACATCAGCATCTACTTTATATCCTGATAATGAAGATCTCAACAGGGATAATACATTAAACGAAGTGGAAGAATATTTCCAGTATCATTTGGAACTGAGACCAAAAGCTGATCCGTTAATGCAGGTGGGGCAGAATTATATTGCTGATAAAAGAGAAGTAGATGTGAAACTGGCTGATGGTAATTCAAGAAAAGAAACCTGGTATCTCTTCCGCATACCAATTAAACAATACGAACAGAAAGTGGGAAATATTCCCGACTTCAAATCAATCCGTTTCATGCGTATTTTCATGACAGGATTTGAAGACAGTCTTGTTGTTCGTTTCGGAAAACTGGAATTGGTTCGTAACATATGGCGTTCTTATCAGTTTGCGCTGGATACTGCAGGCAGATACCTGCCATTGCAGAACGTTGGATCCACAGGATTTAATGTTACAGCTGTTAACCTTGAAGAAAATGATAAACGTACTCCTGTAAACTATGTTACACCACAGGGTATTGAACGTGTATCGCAGTTGAGTAATAACGGTATTAATTTATTACTGAATGAAGCATCACTAAGTATGCAGCTTTGCGATTTGCAGGATGGTGACAGCCGTGCAGTATTTAAATCAACCAATCTTGATTTGCGTCAGTACAAACGTGTAAGAATGTTTATGCATGCAGAGTCAAGCGGTAAGGTTGATATCTTAAAGGATGGCGAAGTATTAGCAGTGATTCGTTTTGGTACCGACTTCATTAATAACTATTATGAAGTACGCATGCCGTTGAAAGCAACGAAGTGGGGTTATTATCCAAGGCCGGGAGTTGATGATACTACAAGTGCTCAGTGGCCGGGGGCAAACCAATTTGATGTTGATCTGCAGGAACTGGTACGGTTTAAATTACGCCGCAGTGGTTCAGTAGCAACTGTTTTTTCTGAGGACAGGGGTAATGGTGTGCGATGGAGTGTAATGGGTAATCCAAATCTTGGTGAAGTAAAAGGATTTTTAGTTGGTGTTGAAAATAATAAGAACGATGCTACGCAAAGTGTTTGTGCAGAAGTGTGGATTAATGAATTACGTTTAAGCGGGTTGGATGAAAAAGGCGGTTGGGCAGGAACTGGCAGATTGGATATACAGATAGCAGATTTAGGAACAATTTCTGTTTCAGCTTCTGCACGTACTGCCGGTTTTGGAACAATTGAACAAAGAGTGAATGAACGCAGCAGAGAATATTTCAATCAGTTTGATATCTCTACCAATCTGCAATTAGGAAAATTATTGCCAAAGAAAGCAGGCATTGATATTCCTTTTTATGCAAGCTATTCACAAACAACCATGAACCCTGAGTATGATCCGTACGATCAGGATGTGAAACTGAAAGACAAAATAAAAAGCACCAACAATAAAGATTCAGTTAAAAATATTTCGCAGGATTTTGCAGCCATTACATCCGTTAATCTTACTAACGTAAGGAAGAATAAAACCAATGGCAAACCAGCAAAAATTTATGATATCTCAAACTTTGATGTAAGCTATTCCTACACCAAAACAGAGAAGCGTAATCCGTTAATTGAAAGTGATGTCATTGAAAAACATTATGGTGGATTGGGCTATGCTTATGCACCTCAGCCAAAATATTTTGAGCCGTTTAAAAAACTGATCAAGTACCGCAGTCCATGGTGGAATATCATTAAGGATTTCAACATTAACTACCGCCCGAGCTTATTAAGTTTCAGAGCCGATGTGAACAGGCAGTTTGGTGCAGCACGTGCAAGAGAAGTAACGATACCTGGCGTAGCACCAAGTCCGTTTAAGATTCCTGAAACCTATGATAAGTATTTTGTGTTTGATCGTGTTTATAACTTACGCTGGGACCTTACACGTTCTATCAATATTGATTTCAGCGCAACCAATAATGCAAGAGTTGATGAACCGATTGGACGGATTGATAACAAACAGAAGAAAGATTCTATCCGCCGTAACTTCTTAAAAGGTGGTAGGAATGTTATTTATCGCCAGTCGGCCAATGCATCCTATAATTTGCCGTTGGCAAAAATTCCTGCGCTTGACTGGACAACAGCAAGATTTAATTATTCAACAACGTATAGCTGGATTGGTGCATCAAGACTTGCAGTTGATTTGGGTAATACCATTGAAAATTCACAGGCAAAAGTATTTACAGGTCAGCTCGATTTTTCAAGATTGTATCAGAAGTCAAGGTTCCTGCGATCATTGGAAACACAGGCTGATCCGAATAAACAGCCGGCATTAGCTTCACCCAATATTAAATTCAATCCAAAAGACACGGTTGGCAAAAGCAAAAAATATATTGCAAAACTGTTCCGCAGGTTAAACAGGCTTGAAGCGAAAAAAGATAAAGGCATTCAGTATGAGCCAAGTGCTGCTGCAAAAGTTGTTGGACGATTACTAACATCTATCAAGAATATCAACATCAACTATAACGAAACATACAATTCAAGAATACCGGGTTATGTTGACAGTCCGAAATATGTTGGGCAAAACTGGCGAACCCGTGCACCAAGTATGGGCTATGTATTCGGGCGGCAACCAACTGATGAATGGCTTGATAATGCCGCAAAGAATGGATGGATCACAAACGATACCAACTTCAATTTCCTCTTTACACAGAGCTACCGGCAAGAGTTGAAACTGGAAGCTACTGTTGAACCTATCCGTGACTTTACCATTGATCTGAACCTGAGCCGTTCGTTCAGTAAAAATCAATCGCAGCTGTTTAAGGATACAACAGGAGGTGGTAAGTTCGGTCACCTGAGCCCAATGGCAAGTGGTGGTTTTGAAATTACATTCATCTCTTATCAAACCATGTTCAGAAAATATTCTGCAACAACACCGGGTCAATCATTCCTCCAGTTTGAAGAAAATAGAAAAATACTGTCGAAGCGTTTGGGAGAAGCAAATCCATACGCTCTCAACCAGGTGTATGGTGATTATTATAAAGGATATGGAAAATATTCACAGGACGTTTTGATTCCTGCATTCATTGCTGCATACACGAATCAAGATCCAGAAAAAGTTGGATTAATTGATGAAAGCAATAAACGTGTAAGCGATAATCCGTTTAAAAAGTTTATACCAAAACCAAACTGGCGTTTAACCTACAGTGGTTTGTCAAGGGTTCCGGGGCTTGATAAAATCTTTACCAACTTTACCATTACTCATGGTTATAACAGCAGCCTGAGTATGAATAATTTTACATCAGCATTATTATATGCTGATCAGATGGGATTAGGCTTCCCGTCATTCATTGATACAGTATCAAATAATTTTGTGCCTTACTTCCTTGTTCCGAATATTACCATCAGCGAACGTTTTGCACCATTGATTGGTATTGATGTGCAGTTAACCAATCAGCTGAATTTTAAAGTGGATTATGGCAGAAGCAGAACCATCAGCTTAAGCTTGATTGACTTCCAGGTGAGTGAAGTACGCAGCATTGATATTACGGTGGGAGCTGGCTGGCGTAAACGTGGATTGAAGATGCCGTTTAAAATCCCCTTTATGAAAAGTTCTAAAACTCTGGAGAATGATTTAAGTTTCCGTTTTGATTTGACTTACCGTGATAATGCAACTTCTAATAATATTTTAGATCAGCGGAATACCATTCCTACCGGCGGACAAAAAGTATTAACCATCAGCCCATCGGTTGATTATGTACTCAACAATCGGATCCGTTTGCGTTTATTCTTTGAACAGAACAGGGTAGTGGGTTATATTGCTACACCACCACCTGTTGTAAATACAAGAGCAGGCTTGCAGGTGAATATCAGTTTGGCGCAGTAAAATTTATAAGGATGTAAGGCTGAGTTTATCGAAGCCTTGCTCAGAATTTGTATAAAAGATCATCAACCTTTCGACAGGCTCAAGGTGACAACTATCTTCAACTTCATCAACCAATCCTTCTCACTCCATCATCTGTCTGCACAACATAAGCTTCGCCATCAATACCGAATTGAGTTTTATAAGCAGCAAGTGTTTCGTTGATGAAAGATTCAACTGCATCATTGGCAACAATGTTAATGGTACAGCCGCCAAAGCCACCGCCCATTAATCTGGAACCAATTACTGAACTGTTTTTCTTTGCCTGTTCAACTAAGAAATCGAGTTCTTTACAGCTTACTTCGTAGAGTTTACTCAATCCTTCATGTGTTGCAAACATCAGTTTGCCCAACCCTTTCAGGTCGTGCTGCTGTAACAATTTTGCAGCCTGTTGGGTGCGGTCAATTTCCTGCACCACATATAAACAGCGGTTGTATACTTCTTCACCCATTGTTTCTTTATAACCAAGCAGGTTTTCCCATTTAGAAACATCACGAAATGATTTTACCGGACTATTGGAACGCATCAGCATCAAACCTTCTTCGCACTGGCTTCTTCTTTTATTGTAAGCCGATGATGCCAGTGAGTGATGCACTTTTGTATTGATGAGGACAAGAGAATATCCATCAAGTACCAATGGGAAATACTGATGTTCAATTGATCTGCAGTCAAGCAGAATCACTGAATCTTTCTTCCCGTTCATATTGGCAAACTGATCCATGATACCGCATTTTACATTTGGATAATCATGTTCAGCACGCTGGTTGAGTAAAGCAAGCTCCTTTCTGTTGAAACCGCATTCAAAGATTTCATTTAGCGCAAATGCCATCCCTCCTTCCACTGCTGCAGAAGATGACATGCCTGAACCTCTTGGAATATCACCTCCCAGTACACAATCAAATCCACCGATTGTTTTTCCGGCCTTGATGAATTGATTCACTACACTCAGTACATAATTTTCCCAGTTGGTTCGAGCTTTGATATCAGCTATATCAATACTCAGTGATTCATTAAAATCAACACTGTAAAAATTAAGTGTATTGCTGTTGTTGGGAGCCACAGCATAATAAACGCCTTTGTCAATTGCCGCCGGCATTACAAATCCGTCGTTATAATCAATATGTTCGCCAATAATGTTAATGCGGCCCGGAGAAAAATACAAAAAGGGTTCAGTTGAAAATTTCCGGGTAAAGGCTGCTTTGATCTGTTCTGCCGATTGCTTGTTCACTGAGTGGGGATTTTAGTAGGCTGCAAAAGTATTGAAGTTCTTCGTTCAAAGTATGGGTTACAGAGTCTAAATACGCAAACGAATGCATGTTGTATACTGCTGTTGTTTCATTTCAGCCATCTTCCTTACATTTGGGCAAAATCAACCACATGAGTCATCAGTTATTGAAAGGGAAAAAGGGAATCATCTTCGGTGCACTGGACGAAAAATCAATTGCCTGGAAAACTGCTTTAAAGTGCTATGAAGAAGGCGCACAGATTGTATTATCCAACGCTCCGGTTGCCTTACGCATGGGTGAAATCAATAAACTGGCGGAAGCCTGTGGAAATGCTCCTGTAATTGGTGCTGATGTTACCAATATGGATGAATTGAAGGAACTTTTCGAACAATCAATGGCCCATTTCGGCGGCAAGATTGATTTTGTACTTCATTCTATCGGAATGGGGATTAATGTGAGGAAAGGAAAGCATTATACTGAAATGAACTATGAGTGGAACCAGAAAACCAATGATATTTCCGCTGTCAGCCTGCACCGTGTATTGCGTACTGCATGGGATCTCGATGCGATGAATGAGTGGGGCAGCGTGGTTGCTTTAACTTATATCGCTGCACAGCGTGTATTCCCCGATTATAATGAAATGGCTGACGCCAAAGCTTTACTTGAAAGTATTACCCGCAGCTTCGGCTATCATTATGCTGTTAAAAAGAAGGTTAGGGTCAATACCATTTCACAATCACCAACAAGAACAACTGCGGGAAGCGGGGTGAAAGGATTTGACGGCTTTATCAGCTATGCTGAAAAAATGAGTCCGCTGGGCAATGCCAGCTCAGAAGACTGTGCTAACTATGTTGCAGTAATGTTCAGCGATCTCACAAGAATGGTAACCATGCAGAATCTGTTCCATGATGGTGGCTTCAGCTTTACAGGTGTAACAATGGATGTGATTGAGCAGATGGAGAAATAAGTCATTTAGTTTTTAGTTTGTAGTTGAAACATCTGCCACTTAGTAATTATAACTACAAACTATAAACTACAAACTATAAATCACTCATATGAATTGGGTAGAAGCCGTTGGACTGTTAGGTTCGTTTCTCAGCAGCATTACATTTATTCCGCAGGTGTACAAAGCCTGGCAGAGTAAAAGCGTAGGTGATCTGAGCATCTATACAATTTTAATTGTAACCACCAGTACAGTTGTGTGGTTGATTTACGGCATCTTCAATAATCCATTG
>JBEBHT010000255.1:0-5964 GCA_040081135.1 Lacibacter sp.
TTTATAATTAAAGAAATCAGATAAAATGAAATTTTTCACCGGCTCTTTCAATATTGTTATCCTGGTTGTAGTATTATCTACTTCGTTACAGGCGCAATCAATTAATTTACCCAAAGAAAGCAAATTTAAGTTTGGCGATAATGCTGCATGGGCAAATCCAACGTTTAACGACAACGATTGGGCAACTCAACAACTGGGAAAAAGTTTTACTAAAGATTCTTCCTATGCCTGGTACAGAATAAAAATCGTTATTCCTTCGGCTATGAAAACGGCTACTGGAAAAGGTATCAAATTATATCTTGGTAAAATTGATGATATTGATCAAACATATTTTAATGGGAAACTGATTGGAGAAACAGGTTCTTTTCCGCCGAATTATATTACCCAGTGGGAACAGCAACGTACATATATCATTCCTGAAAAAGAAGTGCAGTGGGATAAAGAAAATGTAATTGCTGTAAGGATTTATAATTTAGTTGGAGGAATGGGTATGTGGGAAGGGCCTTATAGTTTTGAACCCATTGGCTGGCTTGATGAAGTTTCGGTGAAACAGGATTTTATCGAAACCCCCAATAATGGTTTCACAACAAAAATTGTTTTCACCAATAAAATTAACAGTGCTTTTAGCGGAAATGTAAAATACTGGATAACAGATAAAGCCGGTAAGAAAATTTTATTTTCTGAAACGAAGCCTGTTCAGGTGCAAGCAAAATCCGGATCTGAAGTGTTTGTGACTTTTTCTGCTTATAAATCTGCAAGAGAAAATGTATTTAATGTTGGTTATCAAATCAATGATAATAACAGTTCCCTGTTTCTAAAAAAAGAGCAATTATATGTTGCCACTGGTAATCTTAAAATTCCTTTCTCGGGGGAAGTAAAGCCATTGGTTAAGGATAAAATATCTAACAGTTTTAATGCTGTGGCATTCCAAAAACAACAGTTTACCGGGTATTTAAATACACGCTTTACACAAAATCTAGAGCAGCGGTTATTGAAAGTAGATGAGTTTGGTTTAATGGGATCGTATTTAAATCGTCCCGGTATTCATCCATGGGCCGGCGAGCATGTAGGCAAATATCTGGAAACAGCAACCAATGTTTGGAAGCTGACGTATAATGCTGCTTTAAAAAAGCAAATGGACCGGATGATGTATGAATTAATCAATACGCAAAAGGAAGATGGTTACTTAGGTACTTACACCCCCGATCAATACTGGACAAGTTGGGATGTGTGGAGCCACAAATATAATTTGCATGGATTACTGACATATTATTCCGCAACAGGCTATAAGCCTGCTTTGGAATCATGCAAAAAAATGGGAGATCTCCTGTGCAGAACATTTGGAAAGAAGCAGGGGCAAATGGATATTATTTTGGCTGGCACACATATAGGTATGGCTGCAACCAGCGTACTGGATGCAATGGTTGAGTTATACAAATACACGGCTGACAAAAAGTATTTGGATTTCTGTTATTACATAGTAGATGCATGGGAACAGGAGAATGGCCCAAAAGTTATCAGTGCAATCCTGGCAACAGGAAAAGTAAGAAAAGTTGGTAATGGCAAAGCTTATGAAATGCTTTCCAATTATGTTGGCCTGGTTAAATTATATCAAATAACAGGCGATAAAAAATTCCTGCAGGCTGTTGAAATGGCATGGAACGATGTAGTGGCTACTCAATTATACATCACAGGTACTTCAAGCTCACACGAGCATTTTCAGGATGATGATTATTTACCCGCAACCAATACAGACAATATGGGAGAGGGTTGTGTGACCACTACATGGCTTCAGCTCAATCAAAATTTATTTGCGGTTACAGGCGACATCAAATATTTAAATCAATTAGAAAGATCGGTTTATAATCATTTGCTGGCTGCAGAAAATCCACAAACAGGTTGTGTAAGTTATTACACGCCATTGATGAATAAGAAACCATACACCTGTTTTATCACCTGCTGTCAATCGAGTGTGCCGAGGGGTATTGCATTGGTGCCTAATTTTACTTTCGGAAATATCAATAGCGTACCAACTGTTTTATTTTATGAACCGGCAGTATACAAAGAGAAGATACAGACGGCTGATAAAAAAAATGTGGATGTTGCTTTCAGGTTAGAAGGAAATTTTCCTGAAAGCGGAAACCTTGTTTTATCTGTTACAGGGTCAAAGGCAGCCAGTTTCACTATTGCATTGAGAGTGCCTGAGTGGTGTACGAATTATACTGCTAAAGCCGGAGGCAAAATTTATAAGGGCACAGCCAATCAATTTATTATGATTACAAAAAACTGGAACCCCGGTGAGAAAGTGATGATCAGTTTTGATATGCCAGTTAAAATGATTGCAGGTGGAAAAAGTTATCCCAATCATGTTGCCTTTCAGCGTGGACCACAAATTCTGGCTTTGGATGGAAGTTTAAATTCTGCCAGTGCAAATGACCTTATTTCAAATTCAAAGGAAGGGGGATCAATTGGTAATCTCAGCCTTGCAAATGAATCTAAGCTCTTGCCAGCTAACTGGATTGGGAAACAGGCTTACTCAATAAACCTGTTGAACAAAAAAGAGAAAATAATTTTAGTTCCATTTGCAGAAGCCAGTCAAACCGAGGGTGATATGAGAGTTTGGTTACCCGTACAAATAAAAAAATAAAGAGATGAAAATAAATGTAATCCTGTTTTTAATCTTACTCAGCGGAAGTATTTCTTTCGCACAAAAAAAACAGGGAAAGAGTATAAGTTTTTTGCATACTGCCGGTCAGGATATTGTAAATGAATCAGGCAAAAAAGTTTTTTTAAAAGGCGTTGGGTTAGGAAACTGGTTGTTGCCTGAGGGATATATGTGGAAGTTTGGAGGTCTTGGTGACCGGCCACGTAAAATAGAAAAAATAGTTGCAGACCTGATCGGTAAAGAAAAGGCAGCAGCCTTTTGGAAGGCATTTCGGCAAAATTATATTACCGAGGCAGATATTAAGCGGATTGCTGAACTGGGATTTAATTCTGTACGACCTGCATTGAATTCAAGATTGTTTTTAACTGAAGGTGAAAACCCGGTTTATGTGGATGAAGGATTTCAATTAATGGATTCCTTAGTCAACTGGTGCAAAAAATATAACCTGTATGTGATTATTGATATGCACGGCGCACCCGGCGGACAAACAGGAGCAAATATTGATGACAGCCCAAATGATATTCCTGAGCTTTTTATCGAAAAAAAATACCAGGACCAATTGGTTGATCTCTGGGTTAAGATTGCAGCAAAGTATAAAGATGAACCTGTTGTTGCAGCTTATGATTTATTGAATGAACCACTGCCAATCAATACCGGATCAGCAGATAAATACAAGCATTTACTTGAGCCGCTGTATAAACGCATCACTGCTGCTATTCGAAACGTAGATCAAAAGCACATGATTACACTGGAGGGCTTTAACTGGTCGAATGATTGGTCACTTTTTACAAAGCCATTTGACAGCAATGTGTTTTACCAGTTTCATTATTATTGCTGGGCCCGGCCCGATAATTTAAATGGTATTGATCAATATTTAAAAAGAAGAGATGATCTGAATACGCCAATATGGGTTGGCGAAACAGGTGAAAAAGGAAATACTATCTATTGGGCAACAACACAATTATTTGAAGCAAAGAATATTGGTTTTTCTTTCTGGCCCTGGAAAAAAATGGATACACAGAATACTCCTTATTCAATTAATAAGCCGGGTAAGTGGGATTTGATTTCTGAATACTCAAAGGGAGGTGCCAAGCCTGATGCTGTACTTGCTGAAGGAGTATTCAATGAGTTACTTGAGAATATTAAACTATCCAACTGCACCTATTTCGAAGACGTTTGCAATGCAATCTTAACAAGAGTTCCTGCAAAAATTGAAGCTGAAAATTATGGACATGATGGGTTTAACCATTCTTATTTTGTTTCTGACACAGTAAATAAATCGAAGTTTTACAGAAAAAGTGAACCGGTAAAAATAAATCTTGACAGCAAGGTTCAAGATCAATTTTGGTCTGAACAATCTATTGAACTGCAGCAATCAGAATGGGTTGTTTATAATTTTGAAAGCCTGACTGAAAAAAAATATAAAATCACTCTAAGGTATCAGCAGCTGAACCTGCACAACTGACAATTGTTATCAACAATAAATCAGTAAATATTGATGTAGCTAATACAGAATTCAATGAAGTAAGTATAGGAGATTATAAACTGAAAAAAGGAAAAAACACAATTAAGATACTGGCTAAATCAAATGTTGTGAAAGTGGATTGGATAAACTGTAACTGAGTAAATTAAAACCAAGTGAGTGCAAACAGGATAATCGTTATTGGCAGTTCCAATACAGACATGGTTGTAAAATCATCAGTGCTTCCAAAGCCGGGGGAAACAATATTGGGAGGAACTTTCCTGATGAATGCAGGTGGCAAAGGAGCAAACCAGGCTGTTGCTGCAGCAAGATTGGGTGGCAATGTTATGCTGGTTGCAAAAGTTGGCAATGATATTTTTGGAAAGCAAAGTATTGATGGATTCAAAACAGAAAAGATCAAGACTGATTTTGTTTTTATTGATGAAGGAACTCCATCGGGTACAGCTTTAATTATGGTGAATGAAGAAGGGGAGAATTGTATTGTGGTTGCTCCCGGTGCAAATGCTCAGCTTTTAACTGCAGATATTGAACAGGTGAAAGATATTTCTGATGCAGCAATTATTTTAATGCAACTGGAAATTCCAATGATAACAATTGAAGTTGTTGCAAAAATTGCAAAGGCAAATCATCAGAAGATAATTATTAATCCTGCACCTGCACAAAAACTATCTGACGAATTACTAAATGGTTTATTCCTGATTACTCCCAATGAAACAGAAGCAACATTACTGACAGGAATTAAAGTAGATGATGAAATAACTGCATCGCAGGCTGCTGAAGTTTTTTTAAGCAAAGGAGTACAAAATGTAATTATCACCATGGGTAAACAGGGAGCTTACTTTCAGAACAGGGAGTTGAAATTTAAAACTGACGCTCCAATTGTAAAAGCTATGGATACAACTGCTGCCGGTGATACATTTAGCGGAGCATTAACTGTTGCTGTTACTGAAAAGATGAGTTGGCCACAGGCTGTTCAGTTTGCAGTGCAGGCGGCTTCCATTTCTGTAACAAGAATGGGTGCACAGGCATCGGTGCCATACAGAAAAGAAATTGCCAATTAGTTTAATCATAAATCTAAAACCTGCCATATGTTTATTGTAGAAAATTACAGCTTAGCCATTGCACTTTGTGTAGTAACTATGTTATGTTGGGGTTCATGGGCCAATACAACAAAGCTTACAACTAAAACCTGGCGTTTTGAACTATTGTATTGGGATTATGGGTTTGGCATTTTGCTAACCACTTTAATTCTTGCATTTACACTGGGAAGCAACGGAACTGAAGGCAGGGCTTTCATCGATGATATAAAACAGGCTGATAACGGCAGTTTCATATCTGCTTTTGCAGGTGGTGTAATCTTTAATCTGGCAAACATCTTACTGGTTGCGGCTATTGGTATTGCAGGAATGTCTGTTGCATTTCCTGTTGGTATTGGTATTGCATTGGTGCTTGGAGTGATTGTAAATTATATTTCAAACCCGCAGGGTAACCCTGTGTTGATCTTTGGGGGTGTTGCGCTGATTACTCTTGCCATTATTCTGAATGCAAGGGCCTATCAGAAATTACAAACAAATACAGAAGGAGGTGTTTCTAAAAAAGGATTAATTCTATCTGTTGTGAGTGGATGTTTAATGGGTTTGTTTTACAAGTATGTTGCAGATTCAATGGTTACTGATTTCAATGTGCCTGAAACAGGCAAGCTTACTCCTTACACAGCATTGGTGTTTTTTGCAGTTGGTATTGTTATAAGCAGCTTTGTTTTTAATACGCTGCAAATGAAGCGTCCTTTTGCAGGAGCACCACTTTCTTTCAATAC
>JBEBHT010000256.1:0-5947 GCA_040081135.1 Lacibacter sp.
AAAAAAGGCTCACCTGAAAAAGTGAGCCCGTCAAAAAGAAATCCAAAAAACCAAAAAAAGCTTTCATCTGCAGGTTAGGAACGGCCGGTTACAGATAAATCAGTTTTAATAAGTACAGACGATAAGGTTAACGTTTACCGTTAATGCAAAGAGAAGGATGTTTTTTGAACTGAACAATACAACAAAGCGGTTATACTATTACCGATGTTGACAGAAACTTTGTAACAACTCTCCGCATGAATTGGCAATAATGTGCTTTTTAGTTAATTTCCAATTTTATAACCAATAATTATGCGACTGCTTCCTTTCCTGGTTTCCACTGCAATTACTGCCGGTCTTGTTTATGCCCTTAATACCAAAATTGGACCTGCACCTCCTTTGGGAAAATTCTTAAGTCCGCAACATGGGTTTTGGCAAAATGCTGAACCTGCCAATGAAAGCTTTAGCCAGGAATTAAAGTTTCCCGCACTAAAGGGAGCTGCTAATGTTTATTTTGATGAGCGACTGGTACCGCATGTGTTTGCAGAAAATGATGAAGACTTGTATTTTATCCAGGGGTTTCTGCATGCAAAATTCCGATTATGGCAGATGGATTTTCAAACAGAAGCAGCAGCAGGAAATGTAAGTGCAGTGATTGGTGACAAAGCAATTAACTACGACAGAGAACAGCGTCGGCTGGGAATGGTATATGCAGCTGAAAAAGTATTGAAAGAAGTGGAGAATGACCCTGAGAGTAAAATGGCTTTTGATGCATACAGTAACGGAGTAAATGCATACATCAGTACATTAACAGAAAGTTCTATCCCCATTGAATATAAGCTGCTCGATTATCTACCCAACAAATGGACAAATCTCAAAACAGCCTTGCTGCTGAAGATGATGGCCAAGATGTTGTCATCAGGAACAGAGAATGATATTGTGAATACCAATGCCAAATCACTGTTCAGTATGGATGAATTTAAAATGATTTATCCCCAGGTGCATGATTCACTGGAACCGATTGTACCGAAAGGAACAATCTTTGATAACCCCGGCATTGTTCCTGTTGCACCAACAACAGCCGATTCCTTATATTTTGGTAATAAAGATGTGGTGAAATACCAGGAAGTTTCTAAACCTGATATCAATAATGGAAGTAATAACTGGGTGGTGGCCGGTTCAAAAACTCAAAGCGGTGTTCCAATCCTTTGTAACGATCCGCATTTGGAACTTTCTTTTCCTTCCATCTGGTACGAAATGCAATTGCAAACACCAACAAGTAATGTGTATGGCGTATCACTTCCCGGAACTCCGTATATCATTATAGGTTTTAATGACAGCATTGTATGGGGGGTAACGAATGCACAGCGTGATGTAAAAGATTATTATGAAATCAAGTTTAAAGACAATACAAAAAAAGAGTATTGGTTTAACAAGCAATGGACAACCGCCGATCAACGTGTTGAAATAATCAAGGTAAAAGACGGGGCTGATTATTTAGATACTGTTGCTTACACTGTATTTGGCCCGGTTATGTTTGATGAAAGTTTTTCAAATGAAGTGACCAATAAAAAATCATTGGCAGTAAGATGGACGGCGCATGATCCCAGCAATGAAGGAAAAACATTGTACATGCTGAACCGTGCAAAAAATTACGATGAATATGCTGAGGCCATCAAGTTCTTTAAATGTCCAGGACAGAATTTTGTATTTGCTTCCAAAGCCGGTGATATTGCTATTTGGCAGCAGGGAAAATTTCCTGCACGGTGGAACGGGCAGGGGATATTTGTAATGCCCGGACAGGACAGCAGTTTTATGTGGCAGGGATTTATTCCACAAGCTGAGAATCCACACAGCAAAAATCCTGTTCAGGGATTTTTGCAGAGTGCCAATCAGCGACCAGCTGATTCAACCTATCCTTATTTTATTCCCGGCAGCTATCTTACGCCAAGAGGGATTACCATTTCCAATAGGTTAGCCGCCATGAACGGAATTACACCTGATGATATGAAGAAGCTGCAGTACAATTACTTTAATACGTTTGCTGAAGATGCCAGAACGATTTTATTATCGTATGTAAGAGAAAATGAGCTGGATGCAAATGCAAAGAAGTATGTAGAGATGGTACGTAGCTGGGATTTATATGCAAGTCCAACTTCAACAGGTCAGACAGTTTTTCAAACATGGTGGGATAGCCTGGAAGTTGAAATATGGAAAGATGATGTTACAAGGGTTACTCCTTCAGCCAACTGGCCCGAAGAAGAAACATTAATGGAACTGCTGAAAAAAGATTCAGCCATGGTGTTTATTGATAACATCAATACCCCACTGAAAGAAACCTTGTATGATGCAGTTACTAAGGCTATTAAAAAAGCAGCCTTTGACCTGGAGACTGAAGATCGGGCAGGAAGGCTTTCATGGACAAAACATAAAGACCCAACAATCTATCATTTACTGAAAACTGCAGTGATGCCATTTGCCAGAACAGGAATACCTGTTGGTGGCAATGGAAATATAGTAAATGCTGTTACAAAAAGTCATGGACCCAGCTGGCGCATGATTGTTCAGCTTACAAAAGAAACAGAATCGTATGTAGTATATCCCGGCGGACAAAGCGGTAACCCTGGCAGTAAGTTCTATGATAATTTTGTAGATACCTGGGCCAAAGGTGAATACTACAAAGCATGGATGATGAAGAAGGGAGAGGAGAAGAATGAGAAAGTGAAATGGACTCTTCAATTTAAAAAAGGATAATTACCTGAACCAATTAATTGCACAACATGAAATTTATCGTTGCCTTTATACTCACAGCTCTCTTAAGTTATGCTGCAGGATTATATTTCCCCTGGTGGAGTATTGCTATTGCAGCATTCGCTGTTGCAGCCCTGCTTCCGCAAAAACCATTAGCAGCTTTTTCAGCAGGCTTCTCTTCAGTCTTTGTTTTATGGATATTCCTTGCATTATCGATTGATATGAACAACAATCATCTCCTGTCAGCGAAAATATCTGAAATGCTGTTTAAATCACATTCACATGCATTGATCATATCAGTTACGGGTTTGATTGGTGGATTGGTAGCTGGTTTTGCTGCATTGGCAGGTTCTTATGTGCGGAAACCAAAAGCTGAACAGAATTAGTTTTTTGCTAACAATCGCAGGAGTATTTTCGCTGTAATGATCAAAACATCTTTTCTCCTTTTATTCGCATTTATTACGCAAACTGTTTTTGCAGGAAAAATAACCGGTAAAGTCAGTAATGAAAAAGGAGAAGCACTTCCATTTTCTTCCATATCAATCAAAGGAAAAAAAGAAGGAACATCAGCCAACAACCAGGGCAGTTATTTTCTTCAATTAGAACAGGGAACTTATACCATCATCTGCCGTCATGTAGGTTTTGAACGGCAGGAGAAAACAATTACTGTAGGTGCAGATGATATAGAACTCAATTTTGTTTTGAAAGAGCAAACAGTGAGTTTAAAAGAAGTAGTCGTAAAGGCCGGAGCAGAAGATCCTGCTTATGCCATCATCCGTAAAGCCATCAAAAAAAGAAAAGAATACCTGAATGAGAATGATGCCTTTCAATGTGAAGTGTACAGCAAGGGAGTGATGAATCTCCGTGATTTCCCCAAAAAATTCTTCGGACAGAAAGTAGATTTTGAAGATGGAGATACAAGTAAACGGAAGATGATCTATCTGTCTGAAACTGTTTCCAAACTTTCGGTTGATAAACCTAACAAAGTAAAGATTGATGTACTCAGTACAAGAGTGAGCGGACAAAAAGATGGATTTGGTTTTGCTGGTGCAGGTATCCTGTCGTTTTATGAAAATAATATACAGATCAGTAGCGCACTCAATCCCCGTGGATTTGTTTCGCCTATTGCAGAAAATGCTTTGAACTTTTACCGCTATAAATATGAAGGTGCGTTTGTGGAAGAAGGAAAGCTCATCAATAAAATTAAAGTCACTCCTAAACGTGCCTACGAGCCCTGCTTCACCGGTTATATCAATATTGTGGAAGATGAATGGCGCATTCACAGTTTGGAGATGACATTGACTAAACAAAGCCAGATGAATTTTGCTGATACGGTTCGCATTGAGCAACTGTACCAGATGCTGGGAGTAAATCAATGGGTATTGCAGAGCCAGGTTCTTATTCCTGCTGTAAAGTTTTTTGGCTTTGATGCGTATGGAAGTTTTGCCAATGTGTACCGCAACTATAATATTGATCCTGCGTTCACGAAAAAAGATTTTGGCAATACTGTTCTGAAATATGAAACAGGCAGTAATAAAAAGCCGATCAATTACTGGGACAGTATCCGTCCGTTACCGTTAACGGTAGAAGAGAAAAGAGATTATATAAAAAAAGACAGCCTGGAACAATTACGGAACGATCCTCATTACCTTGATTCGCTTGACCGCATCAATAATAAGATTAAGTTCAGCAATATCCTGTTCGGTGGCAAAACAATCAGCAATCAAAAAAAGAAACTCACTTATACCATTCCGTCTTTACTGCAGGGAGTAAGTTTTAATACGGTTGAAGGGTTGGTGCTGGATGTTCCCATAACAATCCGCAAAGAATTTACCGACCGGAAAAGTTTAACCATCATACCGCATGTACGTTATGGCTTCAGCAGTGAACAGTTTTACGGATGGGGAACAGTGCGGTACAACTTCGGTAAAAAATATTTCTCCAATGTTTTATTGAGCGGTGGCAAACGTGTTTTTCAGCACAACAATGATAATCCCATTGAGCCATTGCAGAATACAATTTCAAGTCTGCTGTATAAAAATAATTTCATGAAATTGTATGAAGCCAATTTTGGCCGAATCAGTTTCAGTAAAGGAGTGGGAGCAGGGTTTACAGTGTTTGGAAATTTTCAATACCAGGATCGTATTCCTTTGCAGAATACGACGAGCTACAGCTGGAGTAATAAAGCAGGTAAATCTTATATGCCAAACTATCCATCTGAAAATCCTGCTGGAAATTTTACACGACACCAGGCAAGCATAATAACGCTGGGTGTAAGCATTCAGCCAAAATCAAGATACATTGAGTTTCCTGACAGAACGATCAATATCGGTTCAAGCTGGCCAACATTTAATCTGCAATACACAAAAGGCATCAATGGATTGTTTGGAAGTGATATTGACTACGATAAATGGCAACTCACTGTTCGTGATAATCTCAACCTGAAGTTAGCAGGCAGATTTAATTACCGTTTACAGACAGGAGGTTTCCTCAACAGCAAATCTGTACAGATCCAGGACATGAAACATTTTCCCGGTAACCGTTTGTTTATGTCAACCGATTACCTGAGTATTTTTCAATTAACTTCTTATTATTTATACAGCAATAAAGAATCGATTTACGGGGCAGCATTTGTTGAACATCATTTCAATGGTTTTCTCACCAATAAAATTCCCGGTATTAAAAAGCTGAACTGGAATTTAGTAGCCGGTGCAAGTGCAATGTGGCTGCCCAAACAAACTTATGCTGAATGGCATGTTGGGTTAGAGAATATCTTTCGTTTTTTCCGTGTAGATTTTGTTAGTGGCTATGAACAGGGGAAGAGACCTGTTTTTGAAGTTAGGCTTG
This sequence comes from Lacibacter sp., assembly GCA_040081135.1. Classification (GTDB taxonomy): domain Bacteria; phylum Bacteroidota; class Bacteroidia; order Chitinophagales; family Chitinophagaceae; genus Lacibacter. The sequence goes on from JBEBHT010000256.1 coordinate 5,578, forward strand.
GGTCTTCGTTTAATATTAGTCGCAGTGATGATTAACTAGTAAGAAGTCTGGAAGTAGTTAGACGGAAAGACCGGAAGAATATCTCTGATATCGCAGAATCTTCAACTTTTTTACTGCATCTTTCTGACTTTATCGACTTGCGGACTAACAACTTTCAGACTTTTCTTATCTTCGCACCGCTTTAGAATTTTGCCCAACCTGCAATTGGGGTTCAAAGCAAGTACAGGTAAGAACTAAAATTCAATTACATGCCACAATTACACAACCGTATCTCCCGTAAGGAATTAAAAGAACGCATTCTCAAAAACTCCACCTTACGTACTACTATTTCCTTTTACTGTTATTTTAAAATTGATGAGCCGCAGGAATT
>JBEBHT010000257.1:0-5944 GCA_040081135.1 Lacibacter sp.
TTAAATGGGTATAATAATAAAGTTACATTAAATATAGAATAATGTTACAACAGATTAAATACTCTGTTATACTTTTTTGAATAATAGTTAACCGTGAAATGAAGCTTTAAGAATAGGAATGCATAAATAAATATGATAAACTGTTATCTGTAAAGGATTGCAGGAATAATTTGCATCTTAATTAGCTGTTAAGTTATTTTTTTTGAAACGTTTGTCATACAATTGTATGATGCTGTATTAAAAAAACACAAACGCCCTTTAAGGGCATTTGTGTTTTTAGTTATAGTGATGATAAATTTCAGTAATCAGGAAGCAATTTTCATCAGCATTTCAGACAGCACATTGTAATAATCACTTTTGAGAGAAGAAAATACATTTTTTTCAGTATCAACTCTTTTCCTGATTGCCTGCTGCTGCTGTTCAATCCTGTTTTGCCATTCTGCTGAATTATTGAGGGTTCTCAGGGTTTCTTTCTGATTCACCAGTACTTTCTCCAGTGCATCCAGTTTTTCTTCTTCTTCTATAATCCTATGCTGTAAATTATCAACCTTTTTCGTTGTTTCTGTAGGAATGGCTCTCTCATTTTTATGGATGATGTCAAGTCTTTCTTCAATCATAAAGGCTGCTTTCTGATAACCGCTTATTTCCCACTGCCAGCTTGCCAGCTCCTGGAATAATTGTTTGTTTTTCATTTTGTAAGGGGTTTGGATTAATAACGATGTTGTTTTCTGTAATGTTGTTACATTTTCATGAATTTCACAGATTGTTTGTTTTTACCTGAAAGGTTGATGTAATAGAGGCCTTTTGGCAAATCTTCTATGTTTACAGTAAAAATGTTTTCACCTTTTTTGCATTTCAGTGAAATGGTTTTATAAATTTTTCCGTTCTGATCCATCAGCTTCAGGTCAATTTCATCTGCTTCCAGTCCGTTTATTTTTACAAATACCAGGTTGGTTGCAGGGTTAGGTGAAAGACTGATACCAATCAGCGGTTCTGTAATCTGCACTGAAACGATTCCTGAGTACATGAAATCAAGATTGGTATCTACCTGTTTTATCCTGTAATAGTTTGTACCTGCGAGCGGGTGCTCATCGGTAAACTGGTAGGTTTTCTGAATACTTGTATTGCCGCTGCCTTTCAATGTTCCAATCTTTGAAAATGTAATTCCATTTACTGAGCGTTCAATATCATAATAATCATTATCAATTTCGCCACTGGTGGCCCATTCAAGTAATGCACTCCTGTTGATTGCTTTTCCTTTTAAGTACAAAAGGTGAACAGGTAAATCAGCAAGACTGAATAAGGTGAGTAAATGCAGGGAAGGTACATTCGTACTTGTTACGTAATTGCTGATGGTGTTCAGATCGGGTCCGCCACTGATATAGAGCCAGTTTGCCCCGCCGTTACTGCTTGAATATGTACTGAGAGTAAATTCACTGGTTGTGCGTAATTCAGAATGAAAATAGTTAAATACTAATGTTGCATTCAGTGCAGCATTGTTGGTTGGGGTAATATCGAAGTTACGGGTGATGGATCTGTTTCTGAATACAGTATGCGATCTTTTGATTACTGTACTCCCAAGGTTGGCGGCACTTGTAATTTCCATACCCAGGTTGCCCGGGTTTACTGCAGAAGGGGCATTTAATGATTGTGTACTCATAATATAACCACCTGTTTGACCGGTAAATCTTTTCGAGCTGGTTTCACCTGATAAACTTCCTGTACTGCCAAGATCAACAATAAAAGTATTCAAAAAAATACTGTCACCACTTGTAAATGTTATAAGATTCGATACCCCGATATTCCTGTTTAACAGCAATCCGTTTGCGGATTTGTTCAGGGTTAAATTATAAAAATCAATTGCGGCTGTGCCACTGATAAAAGAACTGCTGGTAGCACTGCTTCCTGTAAATACAAGAGCTCCGGTACTTTTTGTAAAAGTTCCATCATTGGAAAAGCCGCCATCATTTATAACAATACTTACCCCGCCGTTGGCCACCAGGTGTGTGCCGCTTGTATTGATGAGGCCCTGCGCATTACTGAACAGTGGCATCAATGCCAACCCAATGAACAGCGGGTATATAATTGATAAATATGCTTTCATAGAAATCTGATTTAGTTATTATTTTACATACTCCTGGCGACTGCCGGCGGCATCAACCTGAATGTGGAAATCCAAAAAAAGAACTCCCGCATCTTCAGCGTATGTGTCAGCTGCATTTGCAGAATTTCTCCAGATCCGGCAAATGAGAATACTGGATATTTTTTTACCAGTTCCGGAGATGCCTGCGTTTGCGGCGGTTAATGCTGTAATGTAATGGGCACTTTGAACAAAGTTGCCTGATGCCGGAGATGCAACAACTGTGCTTACAGTAGCGGCAGGAAATACCTGTGGAGTTGTGGGGTCATAATTTACCCAGCTATAGTCGAGGTTCCATTCTACATTGCCGGAAGTATTATTTCCACGGGGTGTCCAATGCAGATGCGGATGAATAGTTGTTCCTTCAACCCAGCCATGGGGCAGCTGAACCTGGAATGACATTGCTTCTACACCCGCTCCCTCTCTGAAATACCAAAGCTGAGGGCCTGTTATGCCGGGTATTGAATTTATTTGAGCTGCATTTGAGCCATTATCTAATGTTACCCGCAAATCATCCCATCTTACATCACCTCCACTGGTTATTTTTCTCCAGGAAGGAGAGCCGGAAGTGCCTGCATTATAATAATACCCAACACCATCTGCATAAGTTCCTGTCATGGCAGCATTGGTATTGTATACTAATAAACTTGTGGCGGGGCTTGTAATCGTTGATGCATCTGTTGTTGAAACAAGAGAAACTCTTGGTAGTAAAAGCCCTTTACTTGAACTGACAACATCCAGCATGGCTGAAACATCAGGAGCATTACCCGTTGTATTAATGGCTACATTTTGACTGAATACCTGGTTAAATGTAATCAGTGTTAATAATAAAGTGAGCTTTGAGAGAAGTGATACTTTTTTCATAAGAATGGTTTTATTGGTGATAATTGTTTTGATTAGTGCATATAAAGAATGCAGATGACTATAAAAAAGCCAACAGCCGCATCGTTCAATGAATTGTTTTTGGAAAGAAATGATTGGATAGCCTGCAGAAAGGATGAACAGTGGTTCAGCAGGGATCTGGATTTTTTCATATATCGGATTTTCAGGTGTGTCGGTCAGTAAACAGAATAGTTGATATTATTTCAGAGCAATTCTGCTTGCTGTTAACAAACTTAAAACATGCCCCTGCAGTGTTTTATGACTATGGTCAGCAAAAAAATGTATTTTTTTGAACTAAGTGTTTATATGTAATTGCCTTTGTGGTAATAGTGTAACAGCTGCAGTCTTTAAAATAATTCATTAATAATTTTTGTAAATTCATTCTAAATAAATCTGTTTTGTATTAACAGAAAACAGATAGTATACAATTTCAACTACAGTCTGCTCTGTATCTGTGCCTTTTTACTTGCCGTTTCTTTCGAAAAAATGTTACAGAAAAAGTAGTGATTTTGCTACAGGCCGGCAGCAATGGAAACTGTAACTTGATTCGACTGATAGCCCATTTTCACAGCAGTGATTGACCATATAATATATAAACCTGCACACAGGAATACTGACCAAAAACAGTAAAAGCCAGTATCTCTCTCATGGAGCCTTTCTGTTCAGAAACATATATTGTATAGAAATCATTACATCCTCTTTAGTATGTTAACTACATCTTATTCCAATTATCAGATCCGGGAACTTGTTCCCGAGGCCTTAATTACACTTGATGAGCAGGACCGTTTTGTGTATGTAAACCAGTATGCCTGTGATATGTTTGAGCGCAAACCAAATGAATTACTGGGTAAACATATCTGGACAGAATTTCCTGAAGCAGCCAGCCAGCCCATTCATGAAGCTTATATAAAAGCAATACAGAGTAAACAGCATATTTACCTGGAGGAATATAGTTCAGCACATGACCGCTGGTTTGAAAATCATATTTATCAATCACCCGGGGGAGTTTCTATTTGTTTCAGTGATATTACCGAACGGAAAAAAAGGGAGACACTTTTAAAGGATCATGAAACCCAGCATCAGATTTTGTTCGAAAACAGTATTGATGGTGTGGCATTGCTCGATGAGGGCGGTAAAATTTATTCTGTAAACCCTTCTGCCTGTAAAATGTTTGAACGTACAGCAGAAGAAATGTACGAATTGGGAAGAGACGGCGTAATTGATTTTTCGGATCCAAGGGCTGCAGCATTTATGAAAGAACGTTTAGAAAAAGGCTATGCACATGGTGAAGTTACAGGGATCAAAAAAGATGGTACAAGATTTCCTTTAGATATTAAATCAAATGAATTTACTGATCTCAGGGGAAGAAAGTTCATGAATGTAGTAGTACATGATAATACAGAAATCAACAGGGCAAAAGAAAAAATCAGCCGCCAGCATTCCACACTTCACAGTTTAATTGAAAGCATTTCCAATGCTATTTTTTCACTCGATCGAAATTATTGTTATACCAGTTTCAATAAGGCTCATGCTGTTGGCATGAAAGCCATTTATGGAAAGGAAATACAACCGGGGGGCTGTTTATTCGATTATCAGACAGAGGATGATGCAAAGGCAGCAAAACAAAATCTTGACAGGGCTCTGGCTGGTGAATCTTTCACTGCGGAAAGTTTTTCCGGTAATGAGTTACATCAACGCTTATATTTTGAAATTGTTCATAATCCTGTGAAGGATAATGACGGTAACATTATCGGTGTTTCAGTTGAAGCAAAAGATATTTCACAACGCAGATATGCAGAAGAAAAATTAACGGAAAGTGAGAGACAATTCAGGTTGCTGGCTGAAAATGCAAAAGATATTGTTTTCAGGTATGAGTTTTTTCCAAAGAAGGGCTTTACCTATATAAGCCCTTCAGCAACGCAAATAACCGGGTACAGCCCGGAAGAATATTATGCTGATCCTGACCTTGGCCGCAAAATGATCTATCCCGATGACATGCCGGTATTTAAACTCATCAACAAAGGGAAGTTAGACGATGTAAAAAATGTGAGTTTAAGAGTGATACGAAAAGACGGAAAGAAAGTATGGACAGAGCAGCATACTACCTGTATATACGATAAGGAGGGAGCAATTGTATCGTTGGAAGGAATTGGAAGGGACATAACAGACCGCAAAGAAAGTGAAGAAGCATTGCTTAAAAGTGAAGTACATCTGCGGGGCATACTGAATGCCACGAAAGATGGAATACTTGCCATTGACAGTAATGGGAAAGTAATTACAACCAACAAGCGCTTTGCAAAACTCTGGCATATTCCGCAATCATTAATCGATCAGAAAGATGATGCTGCTTTGCTTGATTTTGTGCTGAATCAACTCGTGGATCCTGAGGCCTTTCTTTCCAAAGTGCAGGAACTGTATCATTCAGATAAAACTGATTTTGATTTACTTCATTTCAAAGATAACCGGGTGTTTGAGCGTTATTCAACACCTCTCATACTTAATCAGCAAATTACCGGAAGGGTTTGGTCGTTCAGAGATGTTACAGAATTTAAACTGGCAGAAAAGAACCTGATAGAGAGTGAAACTCTTTATCACTCTATCCTCAATGCTTCGCCTGACGATATTACCATTACTGACTTACAGGGCAAAATCTTAATGATCTCTCCTTCTTCATTACTAATATGGGGTTATCAACATGAAGGAGAAATTCTGGGCAGGTCTTTAAGTGAATTTGTTGTGCCCGAAGATATCGGGCGAATATTTGAGAATATTTCATTGCTCCACCAAGGTGTTAATGTTAATCCGGGATTATATACGGGTCTCCGGAAGGATAAAAGTTCTTTTCCAGTTGAAGTAAACGCCGACTTTATACGCAACAGCGAAGGAGAACCTGTAAAACTGATTCTTTCAATCCGTGACATT
>JBEBHT010000258.1:0-5935 GCA_040081135.1 Lacibacter sp.
AAGCAGAATATCCTTCGACACCAACAAAGTGAATATTCCCATGACCAGAGTTATCTGGCATGAGAATATTGACAAGGAGCAGAAACGGACCGATAAGGTTGACGGGAAGGTTGACCAGTTCTTAAAACTCAGCAATAATGATGATTTGAATATTCAGATAACAGATGTTATTCTACGCCAGGTAGATGAAATGCAGGAGCGGATTGAAAAAATGAATGGCGATAATAATTTCAAAATCGGGTACCTGCGTTCATTAAGGGAGTTTTTGCAGATTATTGCCCTGAATGCAAAGCAACCTGAAATTCCACCACTTATTCCTCAGCTTTTCAGCAGTTATGACGAATGCAATCTGCTCCAGATGAAAGGGCAGAGCCTGATGCCTGTTTTTGAGAAATTACCTTATGAAGGCGCCGAAGTACTGGCAACCGTATTTGCACAAAACAAAGACATTGCCGAAGTGCGTAAAATGATCTTCTTAAAGAAAACGGCCATCAATCCTTCCTTTATTATGAAAGGAATTGATGCTTTTCAAAACGAACCCTTCGCCGACAGTCTGGTGATTATTGCTGCCGATAAAATTCCGCTGGAAGTTTATACTTATGCCCAGGCAGTGAGAACAGCTGCATCGAAAGTCATTCGCCGGAGTACAAGCCCCAAAGTACAAATCATTGCCAAGCTGAGTTCTATTTCAAATGGTACTCTTTATCTTCCTTTCTTAGATGAATTGCTGAATAATAAATTAACCATTGATGATATTAAGGCTGTGGTTGAAAATGAACTGGGATACTATAAACTGCTGGTGAAAACACAGATCAGTTATCATGAACGAATTACAGCTTCAGATACACCTATGCTGGCTGATGTACTTTATCAAATGCTGGAACGGAAAGCCTCCGATGCCTTTGTGAATGTGATGAATGATTTGCATAATTCATCTGACCCGGTGCGTATGAGGGTTTCTGATCCGTTGAGCTCACAGGAGATTTATTACCTGATTGTTACTACTGAAGAAATTATTTACACCAGTACCTATACAAAGCTTTACGACAGGATGATGACCCGTTTTCCGGGCAGACGAAGTGATTCTTTGCTGATGAGTGTGCAACTTGATAAGTTTAAGAAGTTCATTAAAATGGCGGCTAACTATAACCGCCTCGATGATTTCCTGAAAGCGATGCCGGAGTTAAGTGGATATCAGCTGATGTATGCATTTGTGAATGGCCTGCAAAAAACAAACTCATTAGAAGATGCTGTGGATGTGGCCGACAGTTATGGCAGCATTACCGATGTAGACCTGCAGGAGTTTCTGAAAGAAAAAGTAAAACTTAATTACGAAACAAGCCAACAGAATAAAGACCGCAAGGGTGAAGTGATTTATAATATCCTGCTTACCCTGTTTAAATCAGCAACAGATACTTCCATGAATTTATCTGCACTGCTTGGCATTCCACCGGTTTATAAGGTTGATTTCAATAGTATTGCCGACAGCAGCGGTGCTGTAGTACAGCATGTGTTTTTTTATGGTGATGAAGATGGAGTAACATCTTACCGCAATTTCATGGGACTGTTTAATAATAAGCCTGAATGGAAAGTGGTAACAGGGAAAGAATGGGTAACCATCACATCGGCAAAAGGGAATCCATATACGATTTACGCTAATCTTCCATTAGACTATAAACAGGATCTTGACCAGCTTGCACAGCAACACCTGATTGAGTATTTGACGAAAAATAATATCAAGCCAACATTTGTGGTACACCGTGGGCACAGTTATCATTTGAAATATACCATCCAGCAAATGCTGCCTTCATCACGCATTGTTATGCTGGGTTCCTGTGGCGGCTATCAGAACCTGAGTAAGATTCTGCATGTAAATGAAGATGCACATATCATTTCAACCAAGCAGGTGGGTAGCTATTCAGTAAACGAACCCATTTTACGTGCAATGAATGAAGTTATACGTAATGGAAAAAATATAGAATGGATTCCTATCTGGCAGCAGATTACCAATTCAGTAAAATCTGATCCCAAAGCAAATGAGTTGCTGAAAGATTATGTACCTCCGCATAAAAACCTCGGCGCAATTTTTATCAAGGCATATCGAAAAGCAACCGGTGAAATGTAATTGTGTGATGTAAGAAATCTTTATCTTACTGCTGCTTTGAATCAACCACAGCAACCACCAACTTCTTTTTCAGCTAAGCAGATTGCGAGTGCAGTTTACTTAGCTGTTGTTGTTTTCTTTACCTATGCTTCCATCTTTGCTTTTCGTAAACCATTTACAGTTGCAACTTTTGATGGGTTGAAATTCTGGAATGTTTCTTATCAAACCTTACTCATCATCAGCCAGGTTGTTGGCTATATGCTCAGTAAATTTTACGGTATTAAATTTATTTCTGAACTGCAAAGACACGGACGATGGAAAACAAGTCTGCTCATGGTTGGACTTGCCTGGTTGAGTTTATTGTTGTTTGCAATCACTCCTGCGCCATGGGGTATGCTTTGTTTTTTGGTGAATGGATTTACATTGGGTTTTATGTGGGGCGTTGTGTTCAGTTATGTGGAAGGGAGAAGGGCAACTGATTTTATTGGCGTAGTGCTGGCCGTTAGTTTCATTTTTGCAGGCGGCTTCAGCCGGAGTGTTGGCAAATGGCTGATGCTTAACTGGGGTGTAACAGAATACTGGATGCCTTTTGCAACTGCTTCTTTGTTTGCAGTTCCGTTGATTTTATTTTATGCATTGCTGGAAAGAGCAGCTTTCCCTGATGCAGCAGATGTGGCTGAACGTACAATCCGCTTGCCTATGAATCAACCTGAACGAAAGGATTTTTTAAAACATTTTCGATCAGGTGTTATTGCGTTTGTGATCATTTATCTTTTACTGACCATCATGCGTGACCTGCGTGATAATTACATGGCCAATATGTGGAACGAACTGGGTTATGCAAAGAATGCATCTGTGTTTGCAAAAACAGAAACGATTACTTCACTGATTGTACTTGCATTAATTGGCATGATGGTTTTTGTACGAAAAAATATCAGGGCCTTTAGGATCATTCATGTGTTATTGATTCTTGGTTTTGTCGTGGCTGGTATTGCCTCTTTATTATTCAGGTATGAGTTAATCAGCGGCGCAGGCTGGATGCAGTTCACAGGTCTTGGATTATATATTGCTTATGTATTATTCAACAGTGTGTTTTTTGAACGGTTGCTGGCATCCTTCAGTATTGCAGGGAATGTTGGGTTTTTGATTTATATGGCAGATGCATGGGGTTACCTCGGCAGTATTACAGTAATGCTGTCGAAAGAACTGTTCAAACTTCAACTCAACTGGGTTTCTTTTTATTCGCAGCTGGTAATAGTGTTTGCTGTAATAGGAATAGCGGCCAGCATTTTTTCATTATTTTATTTTAATCAAAAGCACAGCATACAGGAGAAGCGTTGAGCATTGCCATTCATCATCTTTACCTTCCATTAAGATGAAGCATGGATGCGGCTGAATGAAAGCGTTTAACTTTACCAAAATTGAAATTGGGTTTGGAACAAAAAGCAGAGAAAAAAAAACTGTTCGATTTTAGCTTGCTCAGCAGAATCATCAGCTATGCATCTCCCTACAGGAGGCGGTTTAATGGTTCTATTATTCTGGCGATTGTGTTGGCTGTAATGGCACCTGCCCGCCCTTGGCTGATTAATAAAACCGTGAATGATTATATTCAGCACAATATTGCTGAGATGGTGATCAGGATTACCATTTTCCAGATTGCAATCATTGTTATTGAAACTATTCTCCGTTTTTTCTTTTCCTATTATACAGCCTGGCTTGGACAAACAGTTGTAAGAGACCTGCGGGTGAATGTGTTTAAAAAAATATTAGGTCTTAATCTCCGCCAGTTCGATCAAACACCAATCGGCACATTAACCACAAGAACAGTGAATGATATTGAAACCATCAGTGATGTATTTGCTGAAGGCTTTATTCCGATCCTTGCAGATTTCCTGACAATTATTGCCGTTCTCTTCACCATGTTTTATATCAACTGGCAGTTAACGCTGGTTTGTTTGATACCGTTCCCATTTCTTATTCTCACCACTTATTATTTTAAAGAAAGCGTCAACAAAAGTTTTCACAGGGTAAGAAATGCAGTGGCAGCTTTGAATGCGTTTGTGCAGGAACATATCCAAGGCATGCAGGTAGTGCAGGCATTTGCTGTGGAAGAAAAAGAATACAATAAATTCAGGAAGATCAACAAGGAACATCGCAATGCCAACATCAAAGCCATTTTTGCTTATTCGGTTTTCTTTCCGGTAGTTGAAATTATACTGGCTATTTCTCTTGGTTTACTTGTTTGGTTTGGTGCCGGTCAGGCAGTTTCAACAACGAATAGTCAGGCAGCAAAAATGGCTGGCGAAATCATGGCGTTTATTATTCTGCTCAACATGCTGTTCCGTCCGTTGCGTTTCATTGCTGATAAATTCAACGTATTGCAAATGGGTATGGTGGCAAGCGAACGGGTATTTAAAGTGCTTGATAATAAAGATGAGATTGGTATTTCTGCTGATCACTCATTTAATCCCGTTGAAGCAGTGCCCGGTAAGATTGAGTTTGAGAAAGTTTGTTTTGCTTATACAGATGAGAACTGGGTATTGAAAAATATTTCCTTTACTGTTAAGCCGGGTGAAACCGTTGCACTGGTTGGTCATACAGGTAGTGGTAAAACTTCTATCATCAGTTTGTTGAATCGTTTGTATCATATTCAGAAAGGAACAATCAAAATTGATGACATAAAGATTGATGATTATAATCTGGATGCATTGCGCAGTAAAATCGGAGTGGTGCTGCAGGATGTGTTCCTGTTTGCCGGAACCATTACAGATAATGTAACACTTCGTAATGAAGCCATCAGCAAAGAAAGGGTAGTTGAAGCTGCAAAACTGATCGGGATGCATGAGTTTATTATGCGGTTACCCGGTAATTATGATTTTAATGTAATGGAACGTGGTGCTACCATGAGCCAGGGTCAAAGACAATTATTAAGCTTTATCAGGGCTTTGCTGTACAATCCATCCATTTTGATTTTAGATGAAGCAACATCTGCAATTGATACAGAAACTGAGCAGCTGATTCAACATGCGATTGATAAATTGATTGAAGGAAGAACGTCTATTGTAATTGCACATCGATTATCAACTATCCGCAAAGCTGACAAGATTATTGTACTTGATAAAGGTGAAATCAGGGAAATAGGCACACATGATGAGTTGCTGCAACTGGGCGGATACTATGCCAAGCTCCATGAAATGCAGTTTGCCAAAGTAGTGGTATAAAAAAAGCCATCATGGAGCATGATGGCTTAACAAAACTGATATCGAAAATAAAAAGAACTCCGGTTAAATGGCTTTTTCTGAAATGAAAGTTCCATCAGCTTTAAAAAATGCCTGCCAGCGTTGAGCTCCCAGGAAGAACTTTACTTTAATTGTATTTCCATCCTCTTTTTCAAATTCAATTTCACCTGATGCAGTTGGATACTTTGCATTAAACGCAGTAGTAACGGCTGCGGGTACCTGCGAGGAAACCAATACAGTGCCCGATGGTACAGAATTAAATGAACTGTCGTCGATCTTGCTGCAGGAACTAACAGAGAATAAAATGAGGGCTGCCAGAATTAAATTTTTCATACAATGAATTTTTAGTTGTGTTGAATAAAGTACAGTGTAAAAGTAGCGGGAGGCATGAGATGGCACAACTGAACTGCACCGAACGGGTAATTCTGAATCATCAACAGGAATAATGTATAACTGTAGCTGAAAGAATGGTACAGAAAAGCTCAGGGATAATTTTTAACTTGCAATGGATGGAACTAAAGAAAAACGATACTGATCACAAACTCTCAGTTCTTGAGGAAGGGTTCATCCCTTATGAAAAGCAGGAAGACTA
>JBEBHT010000259.1:0-5928 GCA_040081135.1 Lacibacter sp.
CCAATACTGCGGCTCATACAGCTTTCTGCAAACTCACATTCCTCCTGGGTCATCTTGCCGGTCTTCATATCTTCATCGAACTTCCATACATGTGTACCGCTGCCAATTGTTTGCCCTTTGTAGCGTCCGTTTAACATGGGACCACCGGGAACAACAATGGTAGGTAATCCAACACTCGAAGCACCCATTACCGTTGATGGAGTTGTTTTATCGCAACCGGTTAAAAGTACCACACCGTCAATTGGATTGCCACGGATACTTTCTTCTGCATCCATACTTGCAAGATTTCGGAATAGCATTGCTGTTGGCTTCAACAATGTTTCGCCTAAACTCATTATCGGAAATTCTACCGGGAAGCCGCCTGCTTCCAGCACTCCACGTTTTACAGATTCTGCATGATCACGGAAATGTGCATTGCAGGGTGTCAGCTCGCTGAATGTATTGCAGATACCAATAACCGGCCTGCCATCAAACATATCTAAAGGCATGCCCTCATTTTTCATCCAGCTTCTGTAAATAATTCCATCCTTATCTTTTTTACCAAACCAGTCGTGGCTGCGGAGTTTTTTGCTCATGATTTAAATATATTGAAACAGCTTTGTAAAATAATTAAACTGAATTTAATGCATGGTATGCAAAATATTTAATTCTTGTTAGAATATATATGCAGGAAAGACCTTTTGTAGAAACAAAAGGTCTGTTTGATTATAAAAACTACTACTGAGTCTGAACTATGTAAGGTGTCTGCTAAACAAGTGTACCTGAGTTTTCGGTTCCATGGGTGCAATTACAGCATCTGTATAATTTGTGTTTACATAACATTCAGAAGCTGGATAATTGAAAGACAGGTTGATCATTTAAAATATCTTCAAATGGGTTTAGCATATACCGGTTGTCAGTTCCTTTATCAAAGGTTATGACTAACACATTTTTCATTTATAACATCAGCATATAAAAGAACTACATACTCTTGTGCGTGAAGCACTGCGAGTTGCGAAGATTCCTGCAAACTCCTGTTACTGTTTACAGGAGTTTGCAGAGTATCATCTTCGTTCATATCGAATAAGTAATTAATTATCCCAGAAAACACGGGAACTTAATTTATCTCCACCAATAGCGGTAGCACCAGCATTATAATTAGCAGTATTTGAAGAAGCTTCAAGATCGGGATAAGAAAGCCTTCTTACAAAACCAACACTACCAAGAGCGCCAGGAACCGGATTGGGTGTTAAAGCAGGAAACCCGCTTCTTCTGAAGTTCGCAAATGCTTCTGTTCCGTTTCTAATATTAACGATCCAGTATTGGGTGTTGATCAGTTTCAGTGCATCGGCTGGAGTGTAGGCCACCCCGGGATCATTTATGTATGCAGTAACTTCCGCTCCTGAGATTGGAGTAGTGCCGGTATAAAGAGAGTAGGCTGCCATGTCGGCCGTAATAGCATTATCGTAATAAATCCTGGCTTGGGCATCACCACCGGGAACCCAGCCTTTTTTAGCCGCTTCTGCAAGCAATAAGGATGTTTGTGCATAAGTAACCCAGAACTCAGGAACTCCCTGGGCAGCAATTATGTTTACGTTAAACTGTGAATAATTAAGTCCTGATCCCCTGCCACCTCTATAAGGGCTGCCAACTGCTAAGATCTGGTCACTTGTAACTCCAATAGGTACTCCAAATTGATTAGCCAACACGACATCGGGGGTAAGATTGTTTGCAATAGCACCCGGATCTGCATATTGCGCTATCAGGAACTTGCCACGTGGATCGGAGGTTAATTTTAATTGATTTACAAAGGGCTCAGCTGCATAGTTGAAGTGAGAGAAGTTTCGCAATGCTGCATTATCGGCTTGCGAAAAGGCTGTTCCATCATTTTTAACAAACGCATTATCTGCGTTTGAAGTCATCACTCCACCAGCAAATGCTTCTGCTACAATGGTCTGAGCTTTTGCAGGATTAAGTTTTGAGTACCGCATTCCCAATCGTAATAGTAATGAATTACCTAATTTTTTCCATTTTGTAACCTGGTCTGCAGCGTTGGTAGTTTTAGTTGATGGCTGGGCATTTGCACCATAGAAAAGATCAGCAGAGATATATTCACCACTAGTGCTTAATGCAGCTATTGATTCTTTCAGCTCTTTGTACAGGTCTTCATAAATTGTTGCATCATCATCATATTTTGGAAAAAATATTGCATCTGAAACTGCCTTGCCAGACTCTGAGTAAGGAACGTCTCCGTAGTTATCAACCAATCCCATAAATACCTGCGCTTTCCATATCCGGATCATGCTCTTTAAATTTACACGGGTTGTGGTGGGCCCCAAAAGAGTTAATGCCTGAGTAAGATTTTTCACTGGCGGGGCATTGCCATTATTTCCACCAGCATAGGATTGATCCCACTTGGGATTGCTATTTCCATCAATGTCGACATTGAAACTAAAACCCTGATTAGCTCCTGTGTTGTAAGGAACTACAAATTGCTGAACAATGATATGTTCTGCATTCCATGTGCCGATATGGCTTCGTTGAGCACCTGCAAGCAGCAGTGCAGGATCAATTGTTGTTACCGCATAAGGGTTCGTGTTTATTTTTTCAAAATCCTTATCACATGCTGTAATTAAACAGGCGCTGCAAATAACAAGGATCAGTCGTTTAAATATTTTTAGCATGTCGTTAGAATTTAACATTTAAAGTAAGATTGTAATTGCGTGTAGTAGGTAATGAAGAATTCTCATAACCAGCCCTGATATCGCCGGATGACTGGATCGCTTCAGGATCAAGACCCGGTAAGTCCTTATAAAAGATGGCCACATTGCGGCAAGAAGCGGACAATTGTAACCCTTTTACGAAATTAAAGAAGGCTACTTTGTTGATGAGATCCGTAAAATTATACGCTAAAGAAATGTTTCGAAGTTTTACGAAATCAGACTTGAATGTAAAAGGATCGCCTATCTGGTCGTTTCTATGACCTGTCCATAAATTTTGCAAACCATTACCTGCAACCGTGATCGCAACGGTGTTGGGCAAGCCAGTGTTTACATTAACTCCGGGAAATACATAACCACCTTCACGACCCTGCAATGACAATTTGCTATGCCCCTGTCTTGTCATATTCAACAGCGTAGAAGATAATACGGTACCTCCAAATTTGTAGTCAAAGTGTATTCCAAGACTCAGATTCTTATAGTTAAAAGTATTATTCCATCCACCAGTGAACTTAGGGATTGAACTTCCTACAGGGTTAAAACCACCCGTAATACCTTTCGGATTTGTATTTGAAGGCAGTGGGCGACCATCATTACCTACCAGAATTTCACCATTAGCATTTCTTCTGTATGTTCTTGTGTACAATTGGTTCATTCCTAAACCTTCGGTATATCTTATTTCTCCAAGGAACTCATTACCTGTGCCATTAAAATAAAGCAGCATTAATGTTCCGCTTGGATTGCCAACATTCAACACTTCTGTCTTAAGGAAGGCATTATTCCATGAAGTTGTCCAGCTAAAATTCTTGTTTTGTACAGCTTTATACTCAACAAGGGTTTCCAAGCCGCTGTTCTTTAATGAAGCCTTATTTTGTTTTGAGTTAGCATACCCGGAAGTAGTGGAAAGATTTACATCTATTATTTGATCCGTAGTTACTTTATCAAAAAATGCAACATCGAGCAGCAACTTGTTCTGGAATAATCTCAACTCAAGACCTATTTCTTTTTCAGTTACCGTAAATGGCTGCAATAATGGGTTGGGAGCTCCGTTGCCATTAATACTTGCTGTGGTTTGTCCATTAAACAGGTTTGCACCAAGTCCATAAGTCAATAAACCATCATATGGGTTTACTAAAGCTACACTACCTACCTGTGCCCAGGAAGCTCTCAATTTGCCAAAAGAAAGCCAGTTTAAATTCTTTATTAATTCGGAGAAAACAAAACTACCCGATACAGATGAGTAAAATTTACTGTTATAATCTGGGTTTAGTATAGAAAACCAATCATTTCTTCCGGTAGCATTGAGGAATAAAAATCCGTTATACCCTAACTCAAGCGAGCCATAAAGTGAATTGACACGTTGTTGGCTATAGTTATAACCATCACCTGCACCCTTAACTGTACCATTCCGGTAAGAATAAAGATCAGGAACTGTAAAATTAGTTGCAGTCTGAGCGATGTTTTTCCACTCCGATCTCAATGTATTTCCACCAAAACTGGCGTCAACAGAAAATTTTCCAAACTGATTGCTGCTGCCAATAAGGAAATCAGCATTTATATCGGTTGTAGTGGTATGGTTTAGATTATAGCCGCCCCTGTATGTAACAGTGGGCGTAGTAGTGGCAATTCTTGTATTGGAGCCTGTACCATTCAGCGTATACCATTCTGCGAAATTATCACCACGATCATAGTTGAATCTACCTTGGGCATAGAGCCAATTTGTTATATCATAACGCAACGTCGTTGTTCCGAGAAGACGGTTTCTGTCTTCTTTATATTTTTGGCCATTTTGCAAGGCAAAATAGGGGTTATTAATTGTGCCCTGGAATCCGTTGGTTCTCCATTCAGCACCCGTAGCAGGATCTTTTGCACTGGTGCGGTAGGCTTCAAGTGGAACAGAAATAGGCATCCTTGTAAAGAAGTTTACTGCGCCATCGCCCTGTGTACCTATTTGCGGAGGGTTTATATAATCCTCATCTGCATAGTTAACATTAACCAGCAATTTGAGTTTTTTAGCAATGGTTTGGTTAATCCCCACATTGAAGATCCTTCTCTTATATTCATTGCTGGGTACAATGCCTTTTGCACCAGTGGTAGAGATAGAGGTCCTGAAACTTCCATTCGGGCCACCACCTGATAAGGCAAGTGTATTGGTTAGATTTGTTCCTGTTTGTAAGAAGTCGAAAAGCTGGTTAGGATAAGCGGAGTAAGGTCTCATTTGTCCATCGTAGTTGATGGTAGGCTGACCGTCTAATTTTGCACCCCATCCAAACTGGCCATTACCCTGAACTTGTGCGGCTGTTGTAAACTTGGCACCTCCTTGTCCCTGGCCATATTCAGTCTGAACGATTTCGTCCAGGAAATTTATTGCCTGTGAAGAAGTATAGCTGGAAGTAAAATCGACTCCGATACCGGAATTTTTTGAACCGGATTTGGTGGTTATTATAATCGCACCAGCGGCTGCCCTTGAACCATAAATTGCAGCAGCAGCAGCTCCTTTCAACACAGTCATACTTTCAATGTCATCGGGGTTTATATTCGCCAGGTTATCTCCACGGTCACGTTGTTGGCCAGCACCTTCGGCATTTCTGGTACCCTGGTCCATTGGTAGACCATTAATTACAATAAGTGGTGAGTTAGTAGCTCCGGCAAAACCAACCTGGCCACGTAACCGTATTTGGTTACTGGCTCCTGCACCTGCAGCCGGGGGTGTTATATTCAGACCGGCAACCTTGCCTTCAAGTGATTCGCCTACGTTAATAGTCCTCTGTTTTACAAGTTCGTCTGCATTAACAGATGTTGTGGCATAACCCAATTTCTTAGTCTGGCGTCTAACACCTAATGCAATTACTACTACTTCATCCTCCATGGTTACTTCACCACGGGTCATACTGACAGAAACAGTAGTCCTTCCGTCGAGGGGAACTTCTAATTTTACAAATCCTATAAAGCTAAACACCAATACATCTTTCCCGGCAGCATTAATGCTGAAATTGCCGGAAGAATTAGTTGTTGTTGCTTTGTTTGTACCTTTTACGGTTACGGTTGCGCCGTTAACGGGTTTATTTTCGTCATCGAGCACAGTGCCGGTAACTGTTTGCGCTTTTGATGTTGTAAAAAAGAGTAAGAGGAAGAAGAATGAAAACAGAAGTCTGAACAAACCCGACTTACGTGGGGGTTGGAGATTTTCCTTCATGATGCAATCGTTTTTGGTTGTGTGATTGAATAC
>JBEBHT010000260.1:0-5912 GCA_040081135.1 Lacibacter sp.
ACTGCTAATACCCTCATTATACACAACGATGAGATTGTTGTAAACGAACCTTCTATCGTAGCACTTGACCGTAATAATCCTAAAAATGTACTGGCCGTTGGTAAGAAGGCCCTCATGATGCATGAAAAAACACATGAGAGTATACGTACAGTAAGACCGTTGAAAGACGGGGTAATTGCGGATTTTAACGCAGCTGAGTTAATGATCAGAGAGTTGATCAAACTGGTATTAACCAAAAAGCCATTGTTCGCCCCCAAATGGAGAATGATGATTTGTATACCCAGCAGTATTACCGAAGTTGAAAAAAGAGCGGTAAGAGACAGTGCTGAGCAGGCAGGTGCCCAGGAAGTGTATTTGCTTCATGAGCCAATGGCAGCCGCACTTGGTATTGGTATTGACGTAGAAGAACCGGTTGGTAATATGATTGTGGATATAGGAGGTGGTACTACAGGTATTACCGTTATAGCTCTTGCAGGTATTGTGTGCGATCAGAGTATTCGTATTGCCGGAGATGAATTTACAGCAGATATTATGGAGGCCCTGCGCCGTTATCATAGTTTATTGATTGGTGAACGTACTGCCGAACAAATCAAAATTCAGATCGGTGCGGCAATGAAGGATCTTGATAATCCGCCCGATGATATTCCTGTAAACGGCCGTGACCTTGTTACAGGTATTCCCAAACAGATTATGGTGAGCTACCAGGAAGTTGCTGAAGCTTTAGATAAGAGTATTTTCAAAATTGAAGAAGCTATTCTGAAAGCTTTGGAAATGACACCTCCTGAACTGGCGGCCGACATCTATCGCAGAGGAATTTATATAACAGGCGGTGGAGCTTTACTCCGTGGCCTGGATAAACGTCTCAATCAGAAAATCAAATTGCCTGTTCATATTGCCGACGATCCGTTAAAAAGTGTGGTAAGAGGTACAGGTATTGCACTTAAAAATTACAATCGCTATCCGTTTGTGATGCGTAACTAAAAGTTGGCATCTGAACGGTTGAAACATTAAATCATCCACTCATCCGTGCGGAACCTTTTCGCTTTTATCAGGCGTTTTTCAGTGTTGCTGTTTTTTCTGTTGTTGGAAATCATCAGCATGGTTCTTCTATTCCGCTATAATCAATTTCACCAGGCTGCTTATATGGATACCGCTGGTGAAATCACGGGCAGTGTTGAAGCCCAGTATAAAAAAATTGACGGCTACTTTCATTTGAAAAAAGAAAATGAAGAGATGCGCCGGAAACTGAATGAAGTACAGAATAAATTAGCAGAAAATTTTTCAAGCCCTGATACTACTCAGCGCATTATTACAGATACGGTTTCGATTGACACTTCCGGCACCAGGCGCAAGTATTTATACATGGATGCTGAAGTAGTGAATAATTCCATCACTCAACCCAACAATTATTTTACCATTCACCGGGGAACAAAGCAGGGAATAGAACCGGGCATGGTTGTGTTATCTCCAAATGGCGTGGCTGGTGTTGTGATGGATGTTACTGAAAATTTTGCAACTGTCATGAGTATGCTTAATAAGCAAAGCCGCATCAGTGCAAGGTTAAAGAAAACAGGTGAGAGCGGAAGAATCGAGTGGGATGGGGCAAATCCAAGAATCGTTTTGCTGAAGGATATTCCCAAAAGTGTAAAAGTTGCAAAAGGCGATTCAGTTATCACCAGTCAATATTCTGATTTTCCTCCGGGAGTGATGATCGGGATTATTGAAAAGGTTTTTTTAGAACAAAGCACTAATAACTATCTGCTGCATGTAAGACCATCGAATGATTTCAGCCGGTTGCAAAATGTATTTGTAGTTAGTAACCTGCAGCGCAAAGAACAACTTGAACTGGAAAATAAACTGAAGAAGAAAAAATGAGCAGTCTCTTACGAAATATTATCCGTTTAATGTTGTTTATACTGGTACAGGAGTTTGTTCTGAACAAGATTCCGCCGCTGCATCAATACATCACACCCTATATTTACTTTCTGTTTATTTTATGGCTGCCATTCAGTATTGGCAGAAGCAGTTTACTGATTGTTTCTTTTATAACAGGGTTATGTCTCGATTTTTTTACCAAAACACCGGGTCAGCATGCAGCCGCCTGTGTGTTTATAGGATATGTAAGGCCATTCCTGATTAATTTACTGATGTCGCAGCAGGGAAAAGAGTTTAATTACCGTGAACCTTCGGTAACAAGTCTTGGTTTTTCACAGTACGTAACTTATGCAGTTGTGCTAACCTTTTTCCATCACACAGTTTTATTTACAGTTCAAGTATTCCAGTTAGATAATATTTTATATCTTATATTAAAAATTGTGGGTTCAACAATAATAAGTCTTCTGCTTATAACAGTAGTTGAAATTATTTTTATCCGCAAACAGAAGTTTTTAACCAATACCTGATCACTCAACTTTGAAAAACTATTAAGAGGCTATGGCCGAATTTAACCAATCGAGACAAACAACTATCCGGATCATCATTGGCGTTGTGTTTGCAATTATCCTTGTGCGATTGATGACACTGCAATTATTTTCATCGAAGTATGCAAAGCTTGCAACCGATCAGGCCATTTTACGCAAAGTGGTTTATCCCAGCAGGGGGATTATTTTCGACCGAAAGGGTAAAGCCATTCTTGATAATGTAACCATGTATGACCTGATGGTTACTCCATCACAATTAAAAGGAGTTGATACATTTTCTCTTTGCCGAATTTTAAATATCGATACAGCTGAGTTTAAGAAAAGAGTGATTACAGCCATCATCAAGAACTCAAGAAACAGGGCGTCTGTTTTCGAATCCCTTCTTTCTCCTGAGAAATATGCAAAAGTGAATGAAAATTTATTCCGCTTTCAACCAGCCTTCTTTTTGCAGGAACGTCCAATCCGCAGTTATCCGTTTAAGGCAGCTGCACATATCATGGGATATGTAGGTGAAGTGGATTCTTCAATGCTGAAGCGTTCTAACTTTTTTTACCAGATGGGTGATTTTGCCGGGCGCAGTGGAATTGAAAGTTACTATGAAAAAATTCTGATGGGCAAGCGGGGTATACAATATATTCTGCGGGATAATTTTAACCGGCCGATTGGTAAATATGAAAAGGGTGAGTTTGATACAGCTTCTGTTGCAGGCCGCCATCTTAATACATATATTGATGTTGAAGTGCAGCAACTCGCTGAAAAATTAATGCAGGGAAAAGTGGGAAGCGTAGTCGCAATTGAACCAAGTACAGGAGGCATCATTGCAATGACATCGGGGCCAACTTATGATCCTAATGAATTAACGGGTTCAGATTCAAGAAAAAATTTCAGCCGTTTATTTTTAGATCCTGCTTCACCGTTATTGAATCGTGGTATGCAGGGTGTTTATCCGCCAGGTTCAACCTTTAAACCGATTGATGCATTTGTAGCATTGGATGAAGGTTTGATCACTCCTTCATTTGGATATTCCTGCTTTGGGCGTTACAGTCCTTGCGGAAGGCCTGCCTGCGAACACAGCAATGCCGGTCATGCTGCCAATCTTTCACTTGCTATTGCCAACTCATGCAATTCTTTTTTTGCTGATGTGTTTCGTAAGGCCATTGATAACAAACAATACGGCAGTGTTGAAGTTGGTTTAATGAAATGGAAAGAGTATATGACGGGATTTGGTTTGGGACATAAATTAGGAGTTGATTTGCCGGGTGAGTATGCAGGTAATATTCCTGATACGGCACATTTTAATAAAGTATTCCGAAAGGGTGGATGGAGTTCATGTACGATTGCATCACTTGGTATTGGACAGGGTGAAATACAGGTTACACCTCTTCAAATGGCAAATGCAGTTTGTTTGATCGCTAACCGTGGTTATTATTACACGCCGCATTTTGTAAAATCAATTGATGGAGAAACAGCAGAAGATACCGTTTTAAATAAATACAGAAGGAAAATAAGCCCTCTTCATATTCCCGATACTTCCTATCAGGCGGTAATTAACGGAATGGAAATGGTGGTAACGAACGGCACGGCACGTAATGCAAAAATTGAAGGCTTTACTGTTTGTGCAAAAACCGGAACCGTAGAAAACTATTTCAGAAAGAAAAAACAACAGAACCACTCTTTCTTTATTGCTTTTGCTCCAAAAGAAAATCCAAGAATTGCTATTTGTGTGGTGGTGGAAAATGCCGGGTTTGGTGCAACCTGGGCCGGGCCAATTGCTTCGTTGCTGATGGAAAAATTCTTAACAGATTCTATTGCAGGTGTCCACAGAAAGGCGGAGGTTGAACGTATCAGTAACGTTTCAATTATCCCTGCAAAAATCAAACATGACCGGTATGTAAGAGATTCAATTAAAGGAGTAAAAGATTCTTTATTGCATATGCGCCTGGAACGTGAACAGAAAGCCAGGGTTGATTCAGCTGCTTTAACCATCATCGAAGATTCACCCTATTTCCCGATGAAAGAACCTGCGAAGAAAAAGGAACATGAAACTGTTGTTGCTGTATTACCAACAGACAGGTTTCAATTTAAAAAATACAATCAACCTGCCGGCATCAGTTAATGGAAAAAAAGGCAACGATAGGAAAAGGAGTTGATGGAACCATTGTGTTATTGTATTATGCATTGGTGATTGTTGGATTTATTGCCATCTTTTCGGTAGAGTTTCGTCAGGGAGATTCCTTTTTGCAATCATTGCTTGATTTCAAGAAAAACTATTCTAAGCAATTATTATTTGCCGGTATAAGCTCTTTTGTTGCTTTATCTATTTTGTTGGTTGACAGTAAATTCTTCACCACAATCTCCAACCTGCTGTATATGGCAGGGATATTACTGATGTTGCTGACATTTGTAATTGGAAAAGATATCAGTGGTTCAAAATCATGGATTGCATTAGGAGGAGGTTTCAATCTTCAACCCGCAGAATTATGCAAGATTTTTACTGCAATGGCATTGGCCAAGTACTTAAGCCGTATTGAAACAAATTTTGCAAATACCCGGTCACATTTTATTGGTATTGCTATTGTGTTGCTTCCTGCACTGATGGCTGTAGCACAAAAAGAAGTTGGATTAGCGTTGGTGTATTTTTCCTTTTTTATTGTAATGTTTCGTGAAGGGTTGCCTGCCAGTTACCTGATATTTGGATTTTCTGTTATTGTTGTATTTGTAGGCGCAATTCTTTTATCAAAATTTGTTTTTATTATAGTGATCATTATTGCATCGGTTCTTGCAATTATGTTTTTAGGCAACAGGTTCAGAAGAGGAAGTGGTATAACGGGTGTTGTAATAATCGTTGCAGTTTTATGTATTGCATTTAAACTGTTTGCATTTGATATGGTTTTTGATAAGGTATTAAAGCCACATCATTCATCAAGAATTTATGCATTATTTGGATTAACATATGAGCCGAAAGACCCCCAACGGATTGAAGAACTGAAACGAAGAGAAGCAGAGCATGGGAAAAAGGATGTAACATATAATGTGCGGCAATCAAAAATTGCCATTGGATCAGGTGGATTTTTGGGTAAAGGATTTTTAAAAGGCGTAACAACACAGGGCGATTTTGTGCCTGAACAGCATACCGATTTTATTTTCACGGCTATTGCCGAAAGTTTTGGCTTTTGGGGCAGTGCACTGCTGTTAGGCTTGTACTTCTTTCTGATTTTCAGGATCATTACACTTGCTGAACGGCAGCGAAGCACCTACTCTAGAGTATATGCGTACAGCGTTGCCGCTATCCTGTTCTTCCATGTGTTTATCAATATCTGCATGACGATTGGCCTGATGCCGGTTATTGGCATTACACTGCCATTATTAAGCTATGGCGGCTCTTCTTTAATTACCTTTACTGTTCTTATTTTTATTATGCTTCGTCTGGATGCCGACAAGCAAATGGTTCTTCGGTAAGTAATTCCCGGTTTTTTTTAGTAAACTTTGTTA
>JBEBHT010000261.1:0-5909 GCA_040081135.1 Lacibacter sp.
TGCTGATGCGCATGTGCCGTTGCATGCAAGTCATAATCATAACGGACAATACACAAATCAAAACGGCATTCATGGTTTTTGGGAAAGCCGTGTGCCGGAGTTACTGGCCGATAAAGAATTTGATTTCTGGATCGGCAAAGCAGAATACATAAAAAACCCCGGGCAATTCATCTGGGCAAGAGTGCTGGAAAGTGCAGCTGCTGCTGATACCGTTTTGCGTTATGAAAAAGAACTCACTGAAAAATTCCCGACTGATCAGAAATATGCATTTGAAAACCGCAATGGTATTACCACGAGAGTTTATTCCACTTCTTTTACGGTTGCTTACAATACAAAACTTTTAGGTATGGTTGAGCGGAGAATGCGGCAGAGTATTTATGCCGTTGCTTCTTTCTGGTATACGGCATGGATCAATGCAGGGCAGCCCGATTTAAAAACACTGACCAATAAAGAATTTACGGTTGAAGAATTAAAAGAGTTTGATGAGCTGAACAGTAACTGGAAGAAAGGTAAAGTTGTGGGGAGGGAGCATGAGTGAGGTTGGTTTTTGAACAGCTCATCTTAGTGGCTGTTTTGGGTCCCGATGCTGCTACGCTTTTTTTTTCGTAAAACATCCCAATCGCCTGCCCAGCGTAAAGGAATTGGACCTTCGCACAAGTCCTTATAAAAGTCTATCCAATCCCATGCAGAACTTCCGTCATTAAGTTTTACTTCCGGTATCCAAACTTTACTTTCTTTGTCGAAAAACATTGCCCATTTACCTTCTTGTTTGTCTGCAATGTAACATTGTCCGTAATAAGCAAGTACAGAAGGAAACCATGTGTCAAAAAGTTTGTAATTCGTTCCATTCCATTTAAGAGCTTCATCAACTAAGTCCATACCCAAACTGTCAAAGGAAAGTTGTTCTTTGTCAAAATTTAGTATTATGGGTAAGGTGTCAATTAGTTGTTGCACAAACCCTGGAAATTTCTCACCATACTTGTCTGAAATCTTCTGATAGAAATGTTCAGATGTCACTCCTTTGTCTTTAAATGCTTCATAATTGGCTTGTGCGTCTTTAACTTGTTGTAGCGTTTCATAAATGCGTAAACTTAAAATTTGCATTTTGTTTCCTGCTCCATTTTTTTGATTTACTTCGTCAACAAGAATATAGTAGTCATCTTCGGATTTGTATAAATTACCAAAGAAGTCGGAAACATAAACCTTTTGTTGCGTAAGTATCAGCTTGTGATTTTTAATTAAATCCTTTAAGTATTTTGGATAAAGAAGATGGTCGTTTACATCATAGTCTAATAGTCGGTCGCCCGACGCTAATTTTTTCATCAAATATTCATCATCGTCTGAACCGTAAACTTGCTCTGCTATTGTAGTGTTATCAGAGGAAAGTGTTTTTAAGTCGGGATAAATAATTGCGTTCCTAAAGTTTTGAGATTTGTCAAGAAATAATACTTGTCCTGTGCTTAATTCATAAACTTCAAAATCGTAATACTCAGGCATATCACTTTTTAAATTTTCTATCCTCTTTGGCTTTTCATTTTGGGCAATGTGATAACCTTCATCAAAACTTAATTCAATCTTATAAGATACATTTTTCTTGAGAATACCAACAGTGTTTTTTACAAACTTTATTCTGTCTAATTTTTTGAAGTCATTTAAATTGTCAATAAGTAAAGCTTGCTTGTCGAAAAACTCAATAAGAACTTTTTTATCCGATAGTAAAAATGTCCTTGCTGTCCACTTTTTGCGCAGAGTGTTGTCCTGTTTCCCATTGAAATGGGTCAATAATTTGTATTTAGAAGCACTGTCTAAAAGTGTTGTCGAAACTTTTGATTTGTTAATAGTTGTGATGTTCAACTTTTGAGAAGAAGAATTTAAAGTTGTCAATGTGAATATGATTAAAAATATTTGTCGCATTTGTAGGGTGTCTCTGTAAAATAGCCACTAACACTTAAATATACACAACTCCTCTTAATTCTAAATTCCTCAACCAATTGATTTTCACAAGAAGCTGTATGCGTTTTTTGTATTGTTGAGTTACGTCAATGCACAATCTCAAATTTCCGGCTGATGTTCTATTAAACGGGGCGAATAATGCCTGACATGTTCTTCCTCCTGTCGCTGTAGGTCGCCTCACCTACTTACGAAAACCTACAACTTTATCTTCTTTCTGCATTCCCCACAATAATCAGCTTTACCCAGATCAAGTTTTGTAAAATATCCATTCTCTTTTGACATGATGCATTGTTCATTTGTACAATGACCCAGGCCAAGGTTATGACCAATTTCATGTATGATTACATTTCTGAGCCTGTGGTTATAAGACGCTGTATCATTTGTTTGTAATCTTGCGCTTGAAACAATACAAGCATTGCCGGGTTGATAACCCATGCCGAATATTTTTTCATCAAAGTAAGGCATGCTGCTTTCTTCTTTGATAGTGAAAAGCGGTTGATCAATCAGACCAACGATTTCAGCAAACCGATCTGTTTTTATTCCTGATAAAAATTTCAGTATCGAATCGGCAGAATATAACCCTGTTTCTTTCGTAAGAAAATGTTCAGGAAGTTGTTTAGGCTCTAATACAATTACCTGTCTGTTGTAAAAAGAAGCGATTTCTTTTTGTATCGTTTCAATCCCTGATGTATTGAAATTGTTTAATGGCTGAAGTGCAATTAACTGGTTCTTGTTTTTAGTCAATGAAAAGTTGGACGCTTTCCTGCAGGTAAGTGAAAGAAATGTAAATGCTGCAAAAAGTAATAGAATGGGTTTCATGCTGACTGTTGCTCATTCAAAAGTAGAAGAAGATTTCAGTCTTAAATAGTTAAAATCATACTGTAGCTATGAATCCCGTCAGACGAGGGCGTCCGACGGGGTAAACAACTCCTAACACATGTTCTTCCTGAATGTTTTAAATTTGCCGCATGATGCACAATTTCAACGCTGGTCCATCCATTTTACCAAAGGAAGTATTTCAGCAGGCAAGTGAAGCTATTCTCAACTTCAATAACAGCGGCTTATCTATTTTAGAGATCGGTCACCGCACTCCTTTATTTGAAGGGGTGATGAATGAAGCAAGAAGCCTGGTAAAAGAACTGATGCAGTTAGATGCTGATCATGAAGTACTGTTCTTACATGGTGGCGCCACCACACAGTTTATGCAGGCGCCGATGAACCTGCTGAATGAACAGGATGTGGCAGCTTATACTGAAACAGGAACCTGGGCAGGTAAAGCCATTAAAGAAGCAAAGCTGTTTGGTCATGTGGAAATTGTTGGTTCATCAAAAGATACCAACTACACAACCATGCCGAAAAATATTGCTGTACCGCCAACAGCAGCTTATCTGCATATTACTACCAACGAAACCATCGCCGGTACACAATGGCATCAACTGCCTTATGATTGTGGTGTACCGATTGTTGCAGATATGAGTAGTGATATTTTAAGCCGAACACTCGACTTCAACAAGTTCGATTTGATTTATGCAGGTGCACAAAAGAATATGGGTGCTGCCGGTGTAAACCTTGTTGTGATTAATAAAAATATTACCGGTAAAGTTGAACGCAACATTCCAACGGTTCTTGATTACCGCAATCATATCAAAGAAGAAAGTATGCTCAACACACCTCCTGTGTTTGCCATTTATGTAGCGATGCTGACGCTTCGCTGGTTAAAAGGACAGGGTGGGGTTGCTGCTATTGAAAAGATCAATGAGCAGAAAGCAGATTTACTTTATTCAACACTGGAAGCAGTTCCATTCATCAACTTACCTGTTGCCAAAGAAGACAGAAGCAAAATGAATGTGGTGTTTACCATGAACGATGAAAAATTAGAGAAAGAATTTTCACAGCTCTGCAAGGATAATGGAATGTATGGGGTAAAAGGTCACAGAAGTGTGGGCGGTTTCCGCATCAGCCTGTACAATGCTTTGCCGCTGAGCAGCGTGGAAGCGATTGTTTCACTGATCAAAAATTTTGCTCAAACCCATGGCTGATAAGGGTTTGTGCATTTCACCCCTGCTTCACCCAAAAAATCCTTTTCTTTGCAGCCGGTTAGTAAGTAAAACATTATGTCTACAATAGTTCCTTTCAAGGCTCTGCGCCCGCAGGCTCAGTTTGCAAAACAGGTCGCAGCACGCCCTTACGATGTATTAAACAGCAAAGAGGCAAAAGAAGAAGCACAGGGCAACCCGTATTCTTTTTTACATATCACCAAACCTGAAATTGATTTGGCTGATGATGTCAATCCTTATGCCGACCAGGTATATCTAAAAGCAAAAGAAAATCTGCTGGCATTTATTCAGCGTGATGTATTGTTTCGTGAAAACAAATCCTGTTATTATATCTACCAGCTGATTATGGATGGCCGCAGTCAGACAGGTTTGGTTTGCGGCAGTACGGTTGATGATTATAATAATGATGTGATCAAAAAACATGAGTTCACCCGTCCTGAAAAAGAGAATGACCGTATCAATCATATAAAGATCAGCGGTGCACAAACAGGTAATGTATTTCTTGCTTATCGTGATGTTACAGAAATAAATGAACTCATTGCTAAATGGAAAGTAGATAAAAGTCCTATTTGCAATTTTACTGCCGATGATGGTATTCAGCATACAATTTGGATTGTAAATGATACCGCAACCATCAAAACCATTTCAACCATTTTCGAAACACAGGTTCCGCATACCTATATAGCTGACGGGCATCACCGTGCAGCATCTGCAGCAAAAGTGCATGCAGCATTGGGCGAAAAGGCAACAGAAGAAAGCACTTATTTTTTAACAACATTGTTTCCTGCAAGTGAATTAAAAATTCTCGATTACAACCGTTTGGTAAAAGATCTCAACGGTTTATCGCTTGATGAGTTGATTGAAAAACTTTCATCCGATTTTGATTGCCGGTTGATTGGAAAAGATCCTTTCAAACCCGATCAGTTACATGTATTTGGCATGTATGCCGAAGGCAACTGGTATCAGCTTACTGCAAAGGAAGGTACTTACAGCAACGACCCGATAGGTGTTCTGGATGTAACCATTCTCGCCAATAATTTATTAGACAAGCATCTCGGCATTAAAGATCAGCGCACAGATAAACGCATTGATTTTGTTGGTGGAATCCGTGGATTGGGTGAATTGCAGAAGAGAGTTGACAGCGGTGAAATGAAAATTGCCTTTAGTCTTTATCCCGTAACCATGGATCAGTTATTTGATATTGCCGACAGCGGTAATGTAATGCCTCCCAAAAGCACCTGGTTTGAGCCTAAATTGAGGGATGGATTGCTTACACACCTGATTTACCAGGAATCATAATTAAATCAAAATATAATCGGGGCGTTCTTACAGACGCCTCTTTTCGTTTACTTTTGAAGTCAATATGAAAAAACTACTATTTACTTTCAGCATTTTCTTTGTTTCCCTTGCTGTAATGGCGCAAGAACCCGATGCTGCGCAGTTGCAGGAAACCGCTAAACAATTTATGCGTGGTGGCGATTGGACCAATGCTGTACTGGTACTGAACAAAGCACTGGCAAAAGATCCCGGAAATGTATCCATTCAAAAAGATCTTGCACTCACTTATTATTATCAAAGGGATTTTGCAAAAGCAAAAGAAACCATCAAGCCATTAGTTGAACGTGAAGATGCAGATGTACAGGTGTACCAGATTGCAGGTAATATTTACAAAGCCTTACAAGAAGCAAAGGATGGAGATAAGATGTTTAAGAAGGCATTGAAAAAATATCCCAACAGCGGAGCATTGTATGCAGAGTATGGTGAACTGTTATGGATGATGAGTGAAAATATAGCCTGTGTTGAACAGTGGGAACTGGGAATTAAGAACGATCCCGGTTATGCAGGTAACTATTATTATGCTTCCCGTTATTATTCTTTTACTGCCGATAAAGTATGGGC
>JBEBHT010000262.1:0-5886 GCA_040081135.1 Lacibacter sp.
AACGGATCACTCTGGGCTTTTGAACAGTTTGATGTTGTACCAGATATTTTATTGTTAGGTAAAGCTCTTGGTGGAGGAATGCCGCTTGGTGCATTTATTGCAGAAAAAGAGCTAATGTGGAAGCTGACAGAAAACCCTGTGCTGGGTCATATCACTACATTTGGAGGACACCCCGTCAGTTGTGCTGCAGGCATGGCTGCTATGAAGGTTTTGCTTGAAGAAAAACTGGTTGATTCTGTGTTTGAAAAGGAAATTCAATTCCGCACATTATTACACCACCCGAAAATTATTGCCGTTCGTTCAAGGGGATTGATGATTGCAGTTGAGTTCGACAGTTTTGAAACGAACAAAAAGATCATTGATGCCTGCATTACACAAGGAGTACTGACCGATTGGTTTTTATTTGCACCCAAATGTATGCGGATTGCTCCGCCGCTGACTATTACAGAAGATGAAATAAGGCAGGCATGTGCAGTGATTATGCAATGTTTGAATGAGATAAATTAAAACTGTAACCGGAAGCTTCCGAAAATTCCAAAGCGTTTATATTTTTCTGTTGGCATAGGCAGCGGTAAAAGGCGCCAAACAAAATCAATTCGCAACACCCGTAAAATATTATCAACGCCGGTACCCAGTTCCATATAGGTTTTTCCATTGAGCGATTGAAACTGATGACCATTATCAAAAACAGTTCCTACCTGGTTGAATGATTTGTTTGCATTACTTAAACCGCCCCATAATGTTTTGGCGGTCCAGAACTGACGGAATTTTAATTTTCTTGTGGGGGCCAGTAAACGAAATACCCCGTTTCCGAAATTATGTTCAATATTAATTCCTGCATATTCATCACTTAAAAATTCAAAGCGGTTCATGAGGCTATAAGCATATTTGTTATAGTAATACATTTCATTGCCGGGATGAATTTCAAGTAGAGGAAAAGGAAGTGTGCCAAAGATCTTTCCACCATAAATGTTGTAATAAATCTCACCGTAGTTGGCAACTTTAAAATAATCATGAACCGAGAAGCTGAGCTTATGATACTGATAATTGCTTTTTAAAAGACCCGGAAAGCCTCTTGAGTATTTTATTTCTCCAATTGGATAAGGGCTTCCCAAACTGCTTCTTAAAAAAGTTCCTTCAAGGAAACGTTCTAAATAGGCAAAGCGGATGCGGAATCCTATTTCTGCATTATTCAAAGAATCACCAACGCCACTTTTATAAATACTGTTATCGGGCAATGAACGAACGGGATCGAATTTCTTCCTGGTGGCCGACACTTCAAATGTAAAACCGCTATGGGTTTCTTTTGAAAATTCGATACGTGTCTGTTCTACTTTCATGAATTTGCTGGGCACCTGTTTTTTACGCACCGCCAGTGCAAAGATGTTATCCGTTCCTACTTCATCATAGTAAACCTGTCCGTTATCATAATCGTTGGCATAAGATACATAAAGCCGGGTGCGTGGATTTTTCCTGAATAAATGTGTGATCTCTGCACGGCCCTTAAACTTCTGATCTTTAAATCCATAAGCAAGATAACCACGCAGCCACAATGTTTTGCTGAAGTTGGTACTGGTGCCGATATCAAGTCTTGTTCTGAAACCTTCAATAACATTTGCGCTCATTACGTTAAACCATGGTCCGTATTCAAAGCTTCCAAATGCTTTATAACCTGTTCCTAAAAAACTTACAATATCACTGTAGCGTTTAAACAAAGGCATGCTCTGCAACGTATCAATCATGTCGTAAATGGCCTTCTCATTTTTTTCTAATTCTTCATGTCTCGATTCCGTCCAGTATGCTTCCGGTTGTTCAGTTGAGCCGGGCATTAAAACGGTTTCTTCAAGTTTCTTATTCTTTCGAAGAGTTTCCCACACAATGCCGGAGTTTACCAGCACATCTTCATAGGTTGTTGTTTTACGCCCTGTTACTCCAAATTTTTGTTTACCAATAGCAGAAACATCAATGATGAATTTATCTTTTGAAAGAAACCAGGTACTGTCGTTAATGAGTTTATACTCCTGCACAATACTCAGCTTATCAACATAATTTACATTGGCTTCTTTTGATAAGCGCAGATTCATTTTCTGAATTGCGAAGGTTGTGTCATGCACCCAGCAATCACCTTCAAATGTATTCTCGCCCTTGCGTTTGGGTGTAAACACTAAATGGAAGAAACGTTTGCCGGCAACATACTGTGTATCGATTAACCGGTAACTGTAAAACGCATCGCCGTTATCACTGATGGGGCTGATGAAACGTTTATCAAAAATTGGAATGTAATTATTGTACACATTGATGTTCTGATCCATGCCACCCAGCAGCTTCTGCACACTTTCGTTTTTCAATCCGGATGTACGGCTGGCTTTTATTTCTTCCCTTCTTTTAAGCGGATCTTTCTGAAAATAATAATCAGAAATTGTTTCTGTTAAGAATACAGGAAGGAATGGTTTTTCTTCACTTGTACTGTCAATTGTTTGGTCAATGATAAAACCAAAGGGACGGAGGGGGCGGATATTTTTGAATTTTTCTTTATTGAGTTTATTCAGATCAACTTCTAATTTATTATAAAGTTCATAACCAAAATTTTCAAACCTGTATCGGTCGTTGTCAGGTTTTTGTTTCACTACTTTACGCCAGAGAATCCAGCCCCTGCTGTATTTTGATTTTACCACTACTTCTTTCCCATCACCGCCACGTTCCATATTAATGAGCAGAAAAAGGCTATCGCCGGTAAAAGCAGGAATAGCCAGTGAAAGTGATTTGTAACCAACATAAGTTACCAGCAGTGAATCACCGTGCCTGTAATCGGGTAAATGAAAATTAAAACCTCCGGCAGAATCACTCAGTTTTCCAAAACCTGATTTTTTCAGTACAACAGAAGCAAAAGGAATAGGCTCATCAGAATGCGAATCTTTAATAAGGCCACCAATCACTTTTGTTTGTGCAAAAGGGGCTACAGAGAATAACAGAAAAAAAATTGCAAGGACAAACTTCATTCGGTTGGTAATACTTGAAATCAAAGTGTAAAATTAAGAAATCCAACGGCGGGAGGAAGGTTTTGTTTGATAACTCTCCTTATTCATTTTACAAGTTTCTGTTAAAAAAGAACCATACAATTTGGAAAGTAATGAAATTATGTGTTTACTTTGTAATTCAAAGTGCTTTTATGAACAGCCAAAATCAATCACTCGAAACATTAGCCGATATCAAAAAAATGATGGACCGCAGCAGCCGGTTCATCAGTCTCAGTGGACTTAGCGGCGTAGCTGCGGGCACCTGTGCATTGGTAGGAGCATGGTTTGCAAAGTCTGTAATAGATGGAGGAGGTAAAACAGGTCCCAGAAGTATGAGTGAGTTAAACGGTTCTTACGATACGGTAGGAATTGGCATGCTGAAATCATTTATGGGAAACCGTTTGTTTTTGATAGCTGGAATAACTTTAGCCGCAGCGTTTGTGCTGGCATTACTGTTTACTTACATCCGCAGTTCAAAACAGGGTATACCTGTATGGGGTGTAATGGCGAAACGGCTGATGTGGAATGTTGCTTTACCAATGATGGCTGGAGGAATTTTTTTATTAAAATTAATTGAGGCCGGTGTATATGGTTTAATTGCTCCCGGCTGTTTAATTTTTTACGGACTTGCATTGGTTAATGGTGCAAAGTACACATTGGGAGAAATCAGGTATTTAGGTTACGTTCTGATTTTACTTGGATTAATCAATTGCTGGTTTCCGGGTTATGGCCTTTACTTTTGGGCCGCCGGTTTTGGTGTGCTGCATATAGTTTATGGAATTGTAATGTGGAATAAATACGAACGTAAATCATTGTGAACTGAATTTGTGTAATGAAGAATCCTATTGAACAGTTACAAAAAGTATTCGATAGCCGTGTGCGGCTTGGCATCATGAGTGCGTTGATGGTAAATGACGAAGTGAGCTTTAATGAGCTGAAGGAATTAATCCAGGTCACGGATGGAAATCTTGCATCGCATCTGAAAGCATTGGAAGAAAACGGTTTCGTAAAAGTTAATAAAGGATTTGTGGGCAGAAAAACGAATACAACATATAGTGTGACAAAAGCAGGAGAAAAAGCATTTCGCCTGCACATTGATGCGTTGGAACAAATGATCAAACAGGTAGGGAAGTAATTTTTTTGTCTTAATACTTTGTAATTCAAAGCACTTTTAAAATAAACAAAAATGGAAGCACAACAAACACAAACATTCTGGCAACGCTATGGTATTTTAATTAAATCAGTGATGGTGGGATTTTTAATCCTTATCCTGCTGATACCTACAGCCTTTATTCATGAACTTGTTCGTGAAAGGCAGGACCGGCAAAAAGAAGTAATTGCAGAGGTAAGCTCTAAATGGGCCTCGGCACAAACGGTTACAGGACCATTTCTGCTGATTCCATATAATGAAGCTCAGAAAGATGATAAAGGAAAAATAGTATTGATCAAACGTCTCATTCATTATCTGCCTGAGGAGTTGAATGTTGACGGAACACTGCTGCCCGAAATCAGGCACCGCAGTATTTTTAAAATTGTACTGTACAAATCTGATCTTACAATTAAAGGAAAATTCCTGCCCGTTAATTTATCAACACTTGGCATAGATCCCGCATCAGTTCAATGGAACGAAGTACGTATCTGTTTTGGTTTGACTGACAACAGGGGTATTGCAGAGCAGCTGCAATTAAACTGGAATGATTCAGCAACTGCAATGGATCCTGGTATTCCCACCAATACAATTGCTTCTTCAGGTGTAAGTGCATTACTGAAAAATGGGGTAACGCTGAAGGATGCAGAACAATCGTTTCAACTTCAGTTAAAGCTGAACGGGTCTGAACGTTTATACTTTACTCCTCTTGGAAAACAAACAACAGTTCAGTTGCAATCAGAATGGAAAGACCCGGCATTCGACGGAAATTTTTTACCGGTTCAATCGAATGTGGATGAAAAAGGATTTAAAGCAAACTGGACAATCCTTCATTTTACAAGAGCTATTCCGCAGATATGGAATGAAGGGAAACCTGAAATAAATGATAATGCGTTTGGAGTTCAGCTGCTGCAGGGAATTGATTCATACAGTAAAACCATGCGGGCTGTAAAATATGCAGTGTTGTTTATTGCACTTACCTTCTGTTTATACTTTTTTATAGAATTACTGAAGAAAAGAAGTGTGCATCCATTGCAATATGTTTTGGTGGGGCTGGCCCTGTGTATATTCTATACCTTATTACTCTCTGTTTCTGAATACATTGATTTTAACCTGGCTTATCTTATTGCATCTGCTGCTACAATCGGATTAATTACAGTGTATACGCAAAGCATTTTTCATAATTGGGGAATAGCATCAGCCTTCTTTGTATTCCTAACTGCTTTATATGGATTTATTTATATCCTCATTCAGCTGCAGGATGGAGCATTACTGTTTGGAAGTATCGGCCTGTTTATACTGCTGGCAATTGTGATGTATTATTCACGGAAGATTGATTGGTATGGTTCAGCAAAAACAGTGACAGAATAATCTTAACAAGCAATAAGTATGATTCAGTTGTTGAAAACATGGAGAAGCAAGACGCTGGTTTTATTAACCCATTCAATTGCCCTGCCGGTTCTTAAAATCATCAGGAAGAAAAAAGTATTTTCTTACAGTATGGAACAATTGAGTGCATTGCCTTATGAAACTGTAGGAAATGAATTGTGGCAAACGTTGAATGAAAATAACCTGCACCTGCTTCCCTACTATGAAAAACATGATATTAAGCATGTGGTTTTGCAATATCCGTTTACTGATGAAGGAGAAGTTTGTCTGCAGTTTTTTATGCTGGCCAATGGGCGTATTTCTTTTCCTGTATTGATTACAGTATTTTTTGGA
>JBEBHT010000263.1:0-5882 GCA_040081135.1 Lacibacter sp.
CGGCCATTAATCGTACTGTAATCAAAGCCTTCAACAGGAATTTTCCACAGGTTAATAAATGGCGCAATCTTTTTTGTTACAATATCAAAAGTAAAATCCTGTTCTTGAATTTTTCTTTTTGGCAAAGGAATGTATGCTGGGAAATAATTGTGCAGGAATGATAAAGCTGTTGATGGCAGATCCATTATTTTGAAATTTCCACGCAGTGCAGCATCAATTTCATTGCTTTGTACAATCAATTCCTTTTTTCCATCCACAATAACCGAAGAGAGTTTCAGAAAATCAAAAGACAGGGGTTCACTGTCAATTGTAAGTAATGCGTTTTCAAGATTGGCCGTTCCCAAAAAGTCATCAATCGTTTTTCCTTTGAAATTAAGATCAACATAAGTTTTTAACGTAAGGTTCGTGTCGGTAATACCAAGCGGTTTGAAATTGATTTCATAAATATCGCCGGTTAATTTATATACAGGTGTGTCTTTATTAAAATTCATCAGACCGGTAAGATTTACTTTGAGGTTTGGATCGTTAACCACTAAAGAACCATCGAAGTTTCTTTTTTCATAAATTCCTTTTGCATCAATATTCTGATACGTATAATGGCCGATGTCAATTGATTTTATCTTGCCATCTACTTCAGCAAAAAGAGTTTTAGGATTAAAGCCCCGGCCTTTCAATGTTCCATCCATAACAATGTTGCCAAAAATGGAATCTTTAATAAAAGTTCCCAATGCAAAACCATCAGTTTTTATTTTACCTGAATAGATTGGGTCTCCTCGGTCTGGAAGTTTAAGATTAATATCGGTTACAAGTGTTCCTAAATTTGTTTGAATAGTTCCGTATGTAACAAAATCTTTAAAGTATCCGGTAAAAGATCCTTTGAATTTGAGGTAGTTTATTTTTGACAGTGCTACGTCTGTAATTTTTTTAATGTCAGGATAAATCGTTGCTGCATCGGCATAGCTTGTTTCTAACCGGTTAGCTCTTAAATCAAGAAATGTTGTATTCACGTCGGGCAAACCATCAATGGTAAAATCTCCATCAAAAACAGATTGTTTTAATGTAGTAACAATCACCTTGCTTCCTTTCAGGTGATTAACTGTTCCTCTTACTTTTCCTGATATTTTTATCCTGTCCTTCCAGTCTTTCAACTGGGGAGCAAAAAAAGCAATATCATCGCTGTGTATTTCACTGTCTTCGAAATTGCCATCCATTACTACATGCGTAATAAACTGCCCCATATCATGTATAAAATGGGTATAGCGTAATGCAAAGTAATTTTTGAGCCTGCTTTTCCCTGTTCTTACATCAAGCTGTTTAAATTCCATTCCCAGGGGATGAAACAGCATGTCAGCACTCATTTGTTTTATTTCAAAACCGCTGCGTTCTTTTGCTGATACTTTGATCATTGCCTGCATAGTATCACCGGTAAAACTTAAGTTGGTAAAACT
Organism: Lacibacter sp.; assembly: GCA_040081135.1. GTDB lineage: Bacteria > Bacteroidota > Bacteroidia > Chitinophagales > Chitinophagaceae > Lacibacter. The sequence continues at coordinate 1,449 of JBEBHT010000263.1, forward strand.
GCCTGTAATATTTTTAAACTGCAGATGTGCAGGGTCAAAATAAGAATAAGCTTCACGGTCAGTTTTTGCTTCGTTTCTGAATTCACCGTTTTCAATTGTTACAGTTTTGGCTGTAATCTTCCATCCTTCCTTATTCCAGTGTTCAGCAACATCATCCTGATGATAGTCGTTATCAGTTTTGGCAGTTTTTGGTGGCCTGTTGCCTTTATAGTTGAAAATGTAAAAACGGGGTGATATAAGATCAAGCGTATTTACGTCAATTCTTTTTTTCGGGAGGTTAAATTCATTGATATCTAATGTCAGCGATCCAATTCTTCCCTCCATTGTCTCACCACGCCACTCATCTTTTTGAATTAGATGAATCTGTTCGAGATCAATTTTTTTCAGAACCAGTTCAATCGGTTTTTTTGTTGTGTCTTTTGTTCCTGAAGGGGAAGAAAAATAATCAACCAGGAACTGGTAGTTCCAAATACTGTCGGTACGATGGATGTAAATATTTGTCTGCTCAAGTGAAACATAATTCAATTCAACTCTTTCTTTCAGGAAAAACCAGTCGTTGATTCTGACACCTGCACTGCCGATATAGACCATTGAATCTTTTTTCTGGTCTTTTACAAGCACACCTTCCAGCAGCATTTTATTGAACAGAGAAAAATCGACATGTTTCACCGTTACTTCTGTATTAAGCGCTTTAGAAAGTTTATAAGAAGCCTGCCTTACCAGCCAGTTTTGAACCGGGGTAAATTGTATCAGGAACCATACTGCAATTAGGAGAATGAGTAAGGTGAGAAGAGAGCGGGTTAGTATTTTAATGATTTTCCTGGCCAAAATATAGTTCTGTAAAAGTAACCAATCGAACCCTTATGGCAAATTCAATACCACGTTTTCAAAAACTTAAATTTTTAAGAAAATATCCTGTTCCTCCTTAAAAAGGGCGTTAAATACCGTTAGTGCAGAATTTCAGCCACATGGTTTTTAATATTGCTGCTGATCTTATCCATGGGTAAATCATTGGCATCAGCTCCAAAAGGGTCTTCAATTTCTTCAGCAATTAATTCCAGACTGGCCAGTACATAAAAGATAAAAGTTACAACAGGTATAACATAATAACCCATGCTGAATACATAGCCGAACGGGAGGGTCATTACATAAAAGAAAATGAATTTTTTCAGGAACACACTGTAGGAAAACGGGATGGGGGTATTCTTGATCCGCTCACAGGCTCCGCAGATATCAGTAAATGATTGAAGTTCGGCATTCAGCACAATCAATTCATCACCGCTGATTTTCCCTTCCTTATGCAATTGGTGAACTTTTTGAAATAAATGAGTTGCCACCTGGTTGGGAATATGTTTGTTTGAATCAATGGAAGCGATCATATGGCCAAGATCATCTTCATTAAACAAAGCGGTTCTTGTACTTTCATCCTGCAAATGATTGCGCAGGGCAGACGCATATAATGGGATGATTCTGCGGAAATAGGTGCGGTCGTCTTTTTCTTTCAGTATCACCGATAATTTAATCGCCAGGTTTCGGCTGTTATTGACCAATGCTCCCCAGAGCTTGCGGCCTTCCCACCAGCGGTCGTAGGCTGTATTTGTTCTGAAAACCAGCAGCATGGAAATAACAAAGCCCAACAACCCATGCATCTGGGGAATATTCTTCAGGTGATTATTATCTGATAAGTGAAATACGTTTACTTCCAAAAAAGCAATCAAACCGGAATAAGCTGCTATTGTCAGCATCATCGGGGCCAGTTTGCGGATTGTATCGGCCTTGTGCAGCCGAAAAATAAAGAAGAACCAGTCTTTAGGATTGTATTGAATCATAAACGATGCTGTGTTGCGCTGCTAAGAATACTGAGCTTATTTTGATTTATTCTTTCCAAACCAATAACCAACACCTGCGCTGATTGTGCTGTACTTCAGTTTGTTGCCATCGTCTGCATTATTCATATTACTGAGACCATACGCATAATCAAGCAGTAAACGAAATCCGCCGGTTGCTTCATAACCAAAACCAAGATGCATGTTTGCATCAAATTTGCCATATTCAGCGAAACCGTATTTCAATTTGCCATCAGTTGGTACACCTGCTGCATCCTGTTTGGTTTGATTGCCTTTTAAACCAAAACCCAGAGATGGCCCAAACTGTACAAATAGGGTACTTTTATTTTCTTCAGGCTTCTTGAAATCAATTTGAAGCAGGGGCATTACACGAAGCTGAATCTCAGATACTTTACTTAATACTTTTTTTGGTAAGGTATCGCATTTCATTCCACGATAATTAAGATCCACCTGAGGAGTAAAATGTAATCGGTTATCAAATGGAATTTTCATCATAAAGCCAATATAACCTCCATGAACCGCATTGGTTTTAGCTGCCGAATAAGTAGTGCGGATATAATTGTAACCACCTTTTACTCCGTAATAAATTTTTCCCAGATCCTGTGCAAATCCAAATGACATAAAGAGGGTACCTGCAATGAACAGGGAGAATAATTTTTTCATCAATTTTGTTTTAATTACTGCCGATTAACCGGGTCAGTTTCTCAAGGTCGGATTTTGTATGAAGGGCATTCAAAACAATCCTGTTTACAGGATCGCTTTCAGGATGTGGATAGCCAAATGAAGAAATGATCACTTTGTTTTGAAGCAGGTAAGAAGCTATTCCTTTTTTATCTGCAATAAAGATGGGTGTTCCTTCATTGGCCACAAATGTATAGTTTACTGTCAGGTTTTGCAAATACAGTATATTTTGCTTTAATACTGCTCTTTGCTGAGCAAACAGTTTTTCACCATGTATCCATGCATGAGCCAATGAAGGCATCATAGGCGTACTGGTTGAATAATTGATATGCTGGCGTACTTCGTTTATCCATTTCTGTGAGCCACAGATTGCACCACCGTTCATGTGATAGGCTTTGGATAATGAGAAGTTGAGCAACAGTTCAATATTGTGAGGCAGTGCTAGTCTTGATAAAATACCTTCTCCATTTTCACCCATCCAGCCAATACCATGCGAATCATCAATCACCAGAGTAATGTTGAAATGAGAAGGGGTTTCGTTCAAAAAACTAAAATCATTGATATGGCCTGGGGTGGGGTTGATGCTGTCGGAAACTAAGCCAAACGTAAATTCCTTTTGCTGTTCACGTTCCTGTAAGAAATCATTCCAGCTTTGTGTTGCAGGAATTTGTTTGATGGAAGGATGTGCAGAAGAAGCAGGATGTGTATGATGCAGACAATAAACCTTCATTTGATTACTCACTACTTCTGTTGCAGTTCTTGCTGATAAGAAGCCTGATGAGAAACAGGCTGCAGCTTCTGCATTTGTATGCTGTGTCAGCTTTTCTTCAAACGCAGTATATAAATCTAACGGTGTATTGGAGATTCTCGAAGATGGATACACAACGCCGTATTTATCAATCCCTTCTTTTACCAATGATGTAAACTCCTTATTCAATCCCAGGCCAAGATAGGAGTAACCGGAAAAAAACAAATACTCTTCGTTGTTGATGATTGCGGTGCGGCCGGGTAATTGAGAAAGTGTACTCATGAAAAATGTAAAAGCAATTATTTGTGTTTCATCTGTGAATTAAACTCATCTGATTTCTCTTTGGGTATCGATAATGATTTCCACTGATCGGCTTTGATCATACGGCCAATATAAACGATCTGTCCCACATGATAAGGATAATGTGCCAGCTGCCTGTTGAGTGCATCAATCACAGATAATTGTTCGCTGCGGATAGTGATTGTTTTTTGCAGATCATCTTCCGTTAAGTTTTTAACGGTTGATAAAAAACAATCCCATCCTTCGTTCCATTTGCTCAGCAACTGTTCCTTTGATAATTGCTGTTCTTCAAATTCAGTATCCCGGTTGCGCCAATCTTTTTCACCATCTTCTGTTAAGAAATTGGTGAAGCGGCTGAGCATATTGCCTGCAAGGTGCTGAATGATGATGGCAATGCTGTTACTTTCTGCATTTGGCTGAACATGAAAGTCGGCATCAGTTAACTGATCAAATGTTTTATCGCCCAGTTCTTTGTAATAACTGCTGCGTTTAAGATAAGAATCAAGAAATGTTTTTGCTAATGACATAATATGATTGTTGTTATTAAATCAGTTCAATGGGAAATGTTCTTACTCCCCTTTAGGGGTTGGGGGCATATCCTTCTGCATGATCATCACCTCTTTTATCGCTGACAGCTTCAATCCTGAGCATAGTCGAAGGACCATGCACAATTTTAATGGCTTCAAAGCGGCCAATGCTTCCACGCTCCACAATTTCATAACCCATTGCTTTCAGCTTTGCACGAACATCCATCGGGAAATCTTTTTCAACAGTAACTACATCAGGAAACCATTGATGATGAAACTTTGGTTTCCAAACAGCATCTTCTGTACTCATGTTAAACTCCAGCACATTCAC
>JBEBHT010000264.1:0-5878 GCA_040081135.1 Lacibacter sp.
ATCCTGAAAAAAATTCCACAGAAAAAATTAAGCCTGCTCTTATCCATTCCTATTCTAAATAGTGTTGTAAGAAAAGGGATTCGAAAGAAACTCGGCTTATCAAGAGCAACACATATTTACAGTGCCTCAGCACCTATCTCTGTTGATATGCTGAAATGGTTTGATAAACTCGGTGTAAAAATTATACAGGCATTGGGTATGACAGAGGATTGTGTGTATGCACATTTTGAAAGACCTTTCGAATACCGGCATGGATCAGTTGGAAAACCATTCACTGGATTGCATGTAAAGATTTCTGAAGAAGGTGAATTAAGAGTAAAAAGTATTGCTAATATGAAAGGTTATTATAAAGAGCCTGAAATGACAGCCGAGATGTTTGATGAAGAAGGTTATTTAAAAACCGGCGATATCTGCGAATATGATCATGATGGATTTTTATATGTTACCGGCCGGATAAAAGATCAGTTTAAAACAGATAAAGGAAAATATATTTCCCCTGCTCCAATTGAAATGAAGCTGCTGGCCAATACAGATATTGAACAAACCTGCGTGGTGGGCATGGGCATTCCGCAACCAATTGCCCTAATTACTTTATCTGATATTGGTAAACAAAAAACAAAAGAAGAGTTGATTGAGAGTTTGGCTGCTTCGCTGAATGCAGTTAATCCTTCACTGGAGCATTTTGAACATTTAGGTAAGGCAGTAATCATGCGTGAAAACTGGTCAATAGAAAATGGCTTGCTCACTCCTACCCTGAAAGTAAAACGTAACCAGGTGGAAAAAATTCACCAGCCCTTTTATCCAATTTGGTTTGAACAAAAAGGGAAAGTGATCTGGGAATAATCTTTTCTTTGCAGAATTGATGAACCCGGAAGCAACATTACAGACTTTTCAGTTTGATGATTATCATGTGCGGGCCTATGTACCTGATGCATTACTTTTGCAGCAATGGTTTAAGGCACAGCAAAAAGCAAATCCATCTTTTCCATCACCTTATTGGGCGCAGGTATGGCCCGCAGCAAGAGCACTCTGCCGTTTTATTGCTCAGCAGCCGCATTGGATTCAGCATAAAAAAGTACTGGAACTGGCAGCAGGTTTAGGTTTGCCATCTTTGCTGGCAGCACAGTTTGCAAGCGAAGTGATCAGCAGCGACAATATAGAAGAAGCAGTGGAAAGCATACAGCAATCCATTGAGTATAACGGTTTTCAAAACATGCAAAGTTGTGTGCTCGACTGGAATGCATTGCCACCCGGCCTTACTGCTGATGTTTTATTAGTAAGTGATATTAACTATGAACCGGCTGTATTTGAAACAATCTATAAAGTGATTGAAAAGTTTTTAAACGCAGGTACAGTCATTATGCTGTCAACTCCCCAACGCCTAATGGCAAAACCTTTTATTGAACGTTTGGTTCCGTTTTGTATCCTGCAAAAAGAAATCACTGTAAAGGAACCCTTACCTGAAACCATTTGCACAGTAATGCTGCTGAAGAAATAAGATTTTAAAGTCTTGCTATTGAATTTATTTGATTCTAATATCTTGCTTTGTGAGCTTAGTGTAACCCTTCGTGTGCTTGATGCTACTATAATGTGAAAGAAAACTAGTTACACAAAGCAAACAAAGGATCCACAAAGAACACAAGGATAAACTCATCGTAAATTTGCGGTAACCGTCTGTATTTTTTAAGTAAACAGTACAATGTGCAAAACTTACAATTGCCTGCTATTTCATTTCTCCTCAAAAAACCATTTCTTGTGCTGTATTGTTAACCGGAAACCTGTTTCAGATGCACCAGCAACCTATCATTCAACTCTGCAAGCGTTTGCTTCTTTTTGTACTGCTGTTCTTTATTTCCAGCACTGAAACAATTGTATACAGTCAATCAAAATGGACAACTGATCTCAATGCAAACCTTGGCTGCAATATCTGGCTCTACCGCAGCAAGCAACAAAAGTTTCCCGGTCTGCGCATCTATGGCTCCATGAGCATCATAGGTACTTATAACAAACATTACATGATCCATTATGGCCCTTCGGTAAGCATCTATACAAAAACCGTAGGCGCAAGCCTTAACCCCTTAGTGGGCGATTATCAGATCGATTTCACGAATACATTTTCAATTGGTTATGGTTTTGATAAACCGATGCAGTATGTGAAACAATTACGCACATTGCATAACGGAGATTTTTATAACCTCATTACCAACCAGCGGTATGCACTTTTCTTAAGTACCAATTACCTCCTCAACAATCACCGCCGTCACCAGGTGTTTGGTGCTGCCACTGCAACGATTGGTGATCTAAGTGTTACCTACAACAATGATGCTGTTCCGTTTAATTTGTTAGGCTTGTCCGATGGATTCGATCGTTACTGGACAGGAGGTGGTACTATGTTTGTTCATCATCCAAAAGGTTTTAACAGAGTTGAATTTGGATACGATCAGTACACCGGGTACAAACCATTGCTGTATGAACTGGCCAATATTATCGGCATCAGTGTTCCATTATATGGCGATTCGGCACAAAAGAAAAAAGAAACTCCGAATAATTTCAATACATCAGTCTACCAGTTAAAGATCGGCACAGGACCTTACACAAGTTTTGATGTTGGCTTTGCCGGTTCTATGATCGATCGCAAAGGAAGGTTTTGGGGAGTGCAGGACTGGATTCATCTGAAAGGCAATTATCCTTTTCATCCAAATAAAGATTATACACGCTTCTTTATCGGTGGCTCATACAATAACCTGCAAAACATTAAGTGGTGAGAAATATATTATCAATATTTGTTGTTTCAATTACATTGGTTAGCTGTAAACCAGCGCAACTTTCATTTTCTCCTGCACAGATGAACATTACAGATGTAAAAAACATGTTTGCAACAGCTAAAAACTATGACACATCTAAAATAAAAAGTGGTAAAATTTACGTTGCTAATTTATCAGAAAACTATATTTACCGTGATGGTCTTGCAGAGAAGACTATTATGAATGACAGCTCAACCAAAGAAAAACTTGAAATCCCTTTATTAGATAAGAGGTATAAACTGTTTGTAATTACGACCAAAATAGATACAATAAATGCGGCCATATTTATCCCTGCAATATTAGATGGTGCCAATCATTGTATTGGAATAGGTCCTGCCTTAATTGGGAAATATGATTATGGAGAATTGATTTTTTACAAACGAATCAAATTCAATTCGAAAAAGAAAGACAGGGAAAATGAATGGGTATTAGATAAGAAGTCAACGTACTATCCTAATGGAAGCTTATACAGTCCTTATGACTTATCGAAAACCAAATTAAATATCCGTTTTATTACAAGTGAAATCGATCCGATTCCTGAACTCTCTGCTTTTACTGTTACACAAATTTACCAGCTAAGTGATAACAGATTTGGCGGCAAAAAACCATTGATCTTTAATATAGGTACCATATTTGAAGACCCTGACGCATTACGCTTCAGTTATTTCACTAAATTCTAATCTCTACTGTCATGGCTAAAGCAAAAAAAGCAGCGCCTAAAAAGAAAGCCTTAAAAAAAGCAGCTAAAAAATCTTCACCTCCTTCAAGAGCTCTGAAAAGAGGAGTAAGCCCCGTTGTACCCTGTACCTGTGTGAAATTTGGCAGATTTTATTTTTGCATGGTTCAAAAACCTGATGGTTCATTTGAGCAATGCGCTACTTCTACAAAGTTTAAGACCTTGGCAGAATGCCAGATGCACTCATGCGGAGGGGAATAAGTGCAGCATTATTTTATTAAACCCCTGTTAACGGAGAAGCAGTTTTTCAAATTTTTTCAACTCGGTTAAATCTGTACTGCTGATGATTTCATTGTTATCAAACTTTGCTTTGAAATATAAGATGCGTTTGTGCTGCGGATATTTTTCAAGAATCGCCTGAATGATTGCACCTGTTGCTTCGTCTTTTACAAACATAGGTGTAGGTGCTGACGCAGCTGCACGTTCTCTTGTAGGTTTTTTTAAAATGATTGCTTCCAGCGTTGCAAGCTTATTGTCCGGTATGGTTCCAACTGCTGTTGCTTTTTGATACAATCCTTCCAATTGCTTTTTACTTAACCCTCCTCTTTCTTCATACTGAAACGCAAGGCTTTTAATAAACACTGAATCAGGTCTTGCTGCAAGCATCAACTGCAATACATCTCTTGTAACATCCACATCTGCTTTTTTTCTTTGCATAAGAAGATGAAAGTAAGAAAAAGAAAAGTAGATAACAGAATCAATTTCATACTGCAGTTTTTTTTCATTGCACCCAACCAACAATTGAGTTAAAGGAAAACGTTCATGCAAAAATCTTAACACTTTCCACAGACTGTTAATAAGTAACTTTATGTTATTCAGTTTTCAATAAGTAATATTGGATACAGATGGATCGGTTAGAAGTATCTGCAAAACTGAGATAGTTATTTGTGAACATGGAAGGTTCTGAAACTGAACTACTATGCCGAGGCTACGTAGTTCACAGTAATTCCGCACCAACCTTAAAATGAAAAAGCATTGACTGAAACAATCATTAATCTCGAAACCGTAAACCCTATTGAGTTCTTCGGTATCAACAACGGCAAGCTCGACATTCTCAAGAAAAAATTTCCACTTTTAAAAATCCTTTCACGGGGTACACAGATCAAACTCAGCGGCAGTCCTGAACAGATAGGAATAGCCAAAGAAAAAATTAATTTGCTCATTGCTTATCTGGAACGGAACGGCAACCTGAGTGAAAATTACCTGGAACAGATTCTTGGTGGCGATGACCAGGAAACCATCGACAATTTTATTGAACGCAACCCAAGCGATGTACTTGTGTTTGGCCCTAACGGTCGCTCAGTAAGAGCCCGTACTGCCAACCAGAAACGCATGGTGGCAGCAATTGATAAAAATGATATCATGTTCGCCGTTGGTCCGGCGGGTACAGGTAAAACCTACACTGCAGTTGCTTTAGCAGTAAGAGCACTGAAAAATAAATTGGTGAAGAAAATCATTCTTACACGCCCGGCAGTTGAAGCTGGCGAAAGTCTTGGTTTCTTACCGGGTGATTTGAAAGAAAAGATCGATCCATACCTGCGTCCTTTATATGATGCACTGGATGATATGATTCCTGCTGACAAACTTGGTTACTATATGAGCACCCGTGTAATTGAAATTGCACCACTGGCTTATATGCGTGGCCGTACGCTGGACAATGCATTCATCATTCTGGATGAAGCACAGAACACAACTGATCTGCAGCTGAAAATGTTCCTTACCCGTATTGGCGCCAATGCAAAAGCCATCATCACCGGTGATCTTACACAGGTTGATTTACCCAAGAATCAACGCAGCGGTTTGATCAAGGGAATCAATATCCTGAAAAATATTGACGGCATTTCCCATATTGAGCTGGATGAAGAAGATGTAGTTCGTCACCGTTTGGTGAAAGCCATTATCCGGGCTTATGACAAGGACCATCAGCAGGAAGAAGAACAAGGTGGTTACAGAAGATGAGTACTTACACCGCAGCATACAACCGAATCCCGTTTCAAATTTGAGACGGGATTTTTTTTGGATAGAAACACGGTAAAATAACTTTGCCAAAGTTAAAACGGGTTCTGAAAGTATAAAGACATCCTTCCTAACTTTGGCAAAGTTGAAGGTAACTACTGTTAAAAATATATTTCCAATCAATCCCTTTTGTACTTTTGATTGATATGAAGAAACTTATACTTCTCCTCCTCGTGGTTGTTTCGATTGCTGCCTGCAAAAACAATCAGCATGAACGCCCCACTGATGCACTCGATACTGCCCGTGAATTTATCCGCAGTTCTTTAGATGGCGACTTTGACTGGGCAGGTGAACTCATGATTAAAGACAGTTTAAACCTGTA
>JBEBHT010000265.1:0-5876 GCA_040081135.1 Lacibacter sp.
CCACACATGCTTCCTTCAGCACCATCTGCATTATAATAAACCATCTCAAAATCATAGCCTTCTTTTAGCTGTAATAACATTAAACCATCAGCCCCAATGCCGAATCTTCTGTCGCATAAAAAGGCTATTTCTACGCTGGTTAACTGCGTAAAATTACCTGGTCGATTATCCAGTATAATGAAGTCATTACCGGTTCCCTGATATTTATAAAAATCAATTCTCATATTGCCGAAATAATTCCAAGCGATTTTTTAATTAAAGCTTCAACGGCCGCACCGCCATCTTTGCTGAATTCTTTCTTTACACGATTGGCAACAATAGCGCTGATTGACAGGCATTGATGCCCCATCAATTTACCCAAACCATAGATAGCTGATGTTTCCATTTCAAAATTAGTAATTCTGTGCTGACCAAACTGAAACTGTGTAAGCCTGTCAACAAAAGAAGGATTTGAAAGTCCTAAACGGAGTACTCTACCCTGGGGCCCGTAAAAGCCCGGACTTGTAACAGTAATGCCATGATGATATCCTTCTACAAAATGTTTCAGCAATTGTGAACCTGCACCTGCAATGTATGGATGTGATAAGTTATCCTGTATCTGCGCATGTGTTACAAAAGCCTGGATCAATTGTTTTTCTTCTTCATTGTTTGTATGCCGGTAAAAATGAAGCAGGTTATCAACGCCAAGTCCATGAGTTGAAACCACAAATCCATCAACCGGAATATCGGCCTGCAAACCTCCTGATGTACCGAGACGAATAACCTGGAGAGAAGTAAGAGTTGGTTTGATGGTTCTTGAATCAAAATCAATGTTCACCAGCGCATCCAGTTCATTCATCACAATATCAATATTGTCGGGGCCAATGCCCGTTGACACAACAGAGATTCTTTTTTTGCCGATGACGCCAGTATGAGTTATAAATTCCCGGTGCTGATTTTTGTATTCAATGCTGTCAAAGTGTTTCGAGACTTCTTTTACACGATCAGGATCTCCTACAGTAATAACAGTTGTGGCTAATTCTTCCGGACGGACGTTTAAATGGTATACAGCTCCCCGATTATTAATAATGAGTTCGCTTTCTGCAATTCTTTGCATAGTTCTTTGGGTGAATTTACCCGAATATACTACATTTGCCCCTCACAAATTGGTACTGATGTCCGCCGGTTGGCGGATAGGCAGAACTCACAAATTGGTCCTGTGGCCGAGTGGCTAGGCAAAGCTCTGCAAAAGCTTCTACAGCGGTTCGAATCCGCTCGGGACCTCCGAAATGAAAGGCGTCAGAATTTAACTGGCGCTTTTCTGTTTAAACAATTGTTTATGCGTTACTCCAATTATATTGGCATACTGGCGGGCATTGTAATGGTTATTGCAGCAGCATTTCCCTGGATTTATATTCCATCTCTGCAGGCAACGGTTTCCGGTTTTGGGTCTGATACCATTACTAAGTTTGGTAAGCCCGTGCTGATGAACATTATTTTCCTGGTGATCAATATTGCTTTCTTTCTGATTCCTAAACTTTGGGCTAAACGAATGAATCCTTTTGTTGGGGCAATCAATTTTGCATGGGCATTGAGGAATCTTCTGTTACTATCTACCTGTCGTAACGGCGAATGCCCGGACAGACAGATCTGGTTATATATTTATTTCGGAGCTTCTATTGTTCTGCTGATAATGACTTTATTGCCAGAGCTGAAAGTAAATGACGATAAAAATTAAGAATCCTTTTTACGCTACAGAAGATAATACCGGTTCCGGTTCGAATTCTTTTTCATCTTCCGATTGTAACTCAACTCTGTGCAGAATATCTTTTAAAGAAGCCATTCGCTGAATCATATACGGAACAGTATCTAATCCACTTACAAATTTGAGGATGTATGTATAGATACCAATGAGATCACCGGCTTGCAATGTTTTGCCATTCATTGTAGAAGAAATGATCAGCGATGCTGTAATGATCACCATCACCAGCAATTCCATCACACCAAAATTCCATGCTTCCTGGTCGCTGATGCGGATCTGCCATTTACGGAGTTTATTGTAATGATCATTGATGCGGATGGTATTTCTTGTTGCCAGTACATCAATTTGCTGTTCCAGTTCATCGTTACGGAGTTTGTTAAGTTTACGCATCCGTTTGCCATAAATATAACTGGTAACAGTTACAGGTATCAACATTAACATACAAAGAAGCACAACCTGTGCATCATAAAAGAACAATAAGATGAGTGAACCAACAATATTGTAAGCGGCTTCTATTACATAGTTGAGATCAAATTCGAGGAAGTCAATAAACTCTCTTGATAAAGTAGAGTGGGCACTGAGCTTGGAAAGTTCTTTGCTTTTATTCCGGCTCACCATCTTCACAACTAATGAAGTATAGATATCAGAATAAGTTCTTGAATCGTAGCGGTGACGGATGGTACCTGTAACCACCCAAACCAGGTGTGCAGCAACCAAGTAAATCAAACCATGATAAGAGCCTTTAATCAAACCATTCACTGCCTCTCCCAAAAAATAAGGACGCATTAAAAGGCCCAGCATTTCAACTGCAAACAAACTGTAGGTGAGCAACAGCTTATACTTGTGCTTTTGAACAATCGTTTGGATAACCCATTTCCCAGGCATAAAAACTCCTTTGCTTTTTAATATCTTCAAAATAGACTGTGCAGAATCACCGGAGTTTAGTGAAAGATGTAATTTCTTTTTCCGGCAGAATGGATTAGTAAGGGTAGGGCAAAGATAACCTGTAAGGGGTTGGGGAAAGGTTAACTCTTTCTGATAGTTTGCTCCCTGAGAGTAACAGAATTGCCTTTCTGACCTGAAACTATTTTACGGCAATCAGGTGCACCACACTGGCAGTCAAATGTTTCAGCCGCTTCGTCGAGCAGATTTGCATAGTCCATTGTGAGCTCATCGCCTGATGAAATTGGCTTTATTGCAACCAGATTCAGGCCAAAATAGGCAGTGTTTGGACTGCAGGAATGGTTCTGCGGAGCCCATTCGGAGGGGTTATTATCCCATAAAACATATACTTCGCTGCTCAAAGGAACAGCGTAATGTTTGAACAACAGCTTCTCTTCGGGCAGCCAGTTTTCATCAACAAAGCGTTTAGTAACGATCCGCTGCGGACGTTCTTCACCTTTAAAGATCACTTCACCAACAGGGATTGATTGGGTTGCATAAATACCAAAGCCGGCAATGGAGTTGCCTTTCATGATATATTTCTTTTGCCTGCGTTTGTGGCGGGCAATTCCTTCTTCAATGATATGCTGTAAAAAACCGGCCTGACCAATGCCATCGGCTTTAATGATATAATCGGCACTGCCTTCGTACCCATCAGTATAAAAAACAGAACAGGTAAAATTCACTTCAAGAAAAAAAATCTTTCCTGCATCATTCATTCTAAAGTCCATTCTTGCATAACCAACGCCGCCAAAGCTTCTGAAAATTCTTTGGGCAGCTTCTGTTAATTGCTGTTTGATAGCAGGATCGGTAACCGGAATATTACTTTCAGGATGCAGCTCAGATGTTTTGAGTGCATAGGTTTTAAATGTTCTTCCTTCAGGAAAAATAAATTCTATGGGTTGAAAGACAGAGCATTTTTTTTCATCTTTTGCATTGGCGGCAACCAATACTGTAAACTCACGACCGGCAATGTATTCTTCAACTAACAGTTGAGGATAAGATGAAAGAACAGTTGCTGCTTTATGTTTTAACTCATCCAGGTTATTACAAACTGAATGTTCATCAATTCCTAAACTGTCGCCGGCTTTTGCTGGTTTTACAAATAAGGGATAGGAGAGATGTTTTACCTGTTTCTCTAACTGATCAACTGTTTCAATCAATGCATAATTGGCTGTTGCCACACCTTCTGTATAAGCAACATATTTCATCAATTCTTTTGGCGGATCGTATAACAATGTGTTTGGCCCGGTGAAAGGAAGATTCAATAATTCTAATGTATACATCACATCAATGGAAGGAACTTCCCATTCAAGATAACCTTCGCATAAATTCACAAAACAGTCGTATCCTTTTTTACTCAGCTCCAGTAATTGTTTATAGGTGGTGAGTTTATTCAGCGATACATGATCGAACTGAATACTGGGAAGCAAATGCGATAAGTTGCGTGGAGGATCGTAGTATTGATAATCAACAGCGGAAGTGGAGTAGTCGGGTTGTAAAACACAAATCTTCATAATACGGTTGCAGTTATCTTACCACCACTGCCTTTTTTTGTTTTTGTTTATGACGCTGCATTGCATCCTGTAAAATATGTAAGATAAGGCTTGCATAACTCTGGTTGCTCAACCGCACAATCGCACCAATGGATGTGTAATTTTCATCTTCACTCAATCCGCATTGTGCATTTACTTCCAGCACATACATACGTCCGGTTGCTTTATCCATACGGATGTCCACTCTTCCGTAACCCGTTCCTCCAACCGCACAATAAGCTTTCCAGCTCAGGTCCATGATCTTTTTCTGTAAACTGATAGGAGGCAGATGGTATTGATAAAAATCTTCTTCTTCGCCCATGGATTTTTCCTTTTCATAGGTTTCCCATAAACGGTCGAAGGATAAAAATTTTTCTGTATCGGGTAAATCTTTATGAAAAATGCGTTCAACAGGAACGTATACTTTCCTGCTTCTTGGTGAATGATGCGATCCTGAAATGAAGACGGTGTATTCAGGTCCGTTGATAAACTGTTCAGCTACTAATCCGCCGAAAGAAAAATCCCAGCCATGGTAACCATCAAACAGTTCTTTCACCAGTGTTTTTAATTCTTCATCGGTATGCACCACGTTCTTTACACCCAACCCCATACTGCCGCCGCTTACAGCAGGCTTTACAATCATAGGTGTGCCGACACGTTCACAAATACCGCTGAGCTTTTGTTTGGCATGATGAATGGGAACCCATCCTGCATGAGCAATGCCTGCATTATCAAACAACTCCTTCATCACAATCTTGGAAGTAGTGTTGTCATAAAAAGCAGCATCAGCGCCGGTAAACAGTAATTTTTTTTCTTTGAGGTAATGAATAACAGAAACACCGGGAGTTCCGTTTACTTCATCCCCATCACATAAATTCAACACCAGCGGGGTTTGAAAAGAAGTGGTGGTTGCTATATCGTCAATGATTTCTTTAAAGTTGAGTTGCGTTACCGGCTGCCATTTCCAGTCGAGCTTTAATTCTTCAAACACCCTTGTGTATTCATCAATGCTTTGTGTAAAATCGTAGTAGTAATCAAGATTGGCATCGTTAGTTTGGAGATGCGGTGCCAGTACCCATATAAACAAAGGATGCTCAGTAGCAGGAAGAGAAAGTAACGGGTTCGAAAGCATACTGTAAATGTAAAAGATTAATCTTTTAATTGATTGATTTTAGACTGAATAAAATCAGTTAACCTGTACTTGGCTAATGTATCAGCAGGTAATTCTTTTGCGCCTTTTATTGTTCCAATGCAACTGGCTTCGCCACATAAACAATGAAACGGTTCGGCCATGAACCATTCTGTTGATGGATAAAAGAAGGTAAACTCAGTACCCGGTTCAATGGTTTGTAATGCAACCAGCTCCATAGTAGTTGTATTGAAGAAGGCATTGGGATTGCAGCTGTGATTGATGTATTGCAGAAATTCAGGATGAAGA
The DNA here is from genome assembly GCA_040081135.1 of Lacibacter sp. Classification (GTDB taxonomy): domain Bacteria; phylum Bacteroidota; class Bacteroidia; order Chitinophagales; family Chitinophagaceae; genus Lacibacter. The sequence continues at coordinate 5,657 of JBEBHT010000265.1, forward strand.
ATGATATGTTTCTCTTCTGAAACCTGTACCGTGTATTTGGAAGGATGATCATGAATAACACTTGAACCGAAGCTGCAGATAACATCATTTGGCTGGTAGGTTTGTGTGGATCGTAACAGTTGATGATCAGATCCGGACAGCTGATGAATTTCAGCAAAACCAAAGTGACCGGTAACAATGGTTGTTGCAGCGGTTGTTGTACTCATGAATGGGTTTTAAG
>JBEBHT010000266.1:0-5874 GCA_040081135.1 Lacibacter sp.
GCTGTTGCTCTTGAACGCATGCAGCCAAGCCGTCCACTTACGCATGATCTCATGAAAAATTTCATGCTGGCTTTTAATGTGGATCTGCACGAAATTGTGATCAACGACCTGCAGGAAGGTATTTTCTACTCCAAACTTTTATGTTCTTCAGATAATGATACGGTTGAAATTGACAGCCGCACAAGCGATGCCCTTGCATTGGCAGTACGTTTTGGCTGTCCCATTTATACTTACGAGCATATTCTGGAAAGTGCCGGCATTTTGATGGAAGATGATGAAGAGAAAAAAGAAAAAGAAGAGGTAACGGTTACAACCGGAGGTGAAGGAAGGGAAGATCTCAAATCATTAAGCATTGAAGAATTACAAACCCTGCTGAATGAAGTACTGGAGCAGGAAGATTATATCCGGGCCATCTCCATCAGGGATGAGCTATCGAACAGGAAGAAATAACCGCTGATGAGTAAGATGAACGGATGCCATTGATGCAGTTCATATCAGCAACATTCTTATCTTCATTTTCATGATCGTTTTCCCAAATTGTAAAATCAATCTCGGCTTACAGATTCTCAACAAAAGGGAAGATGGATTTCATAATCTCGAAACAGTCTTTTACCCTATTCCATTAAGAGATGCATTGGAAGTAATCAGGTTAACTGATGACAAGACTGTAGCCAATGTCAATTTTAAAAGTACCGGACTAACAATTGAAGGTGATTCTCACAACAATCTATGCATCAAAGCATATGATCTTCTGAAAAAAGACTTTCCAGCACTTCCATCCATTCAAATGCACCTGCATAAAACCATCCCTATGGGTGCTGGTTTAGGTGGCGGCAGCAGCGATGGAGCATTTGCTTTGAAACTGCTCAATGAAAAATTTCAACTGGGATTATCGATTCATCAGTTGATCAATTATGCCTTACAGCTGGGTAGTGATTGTCCATTCTTCATCATTAACAAGCCGGCTTTTGCAACTGGAAGAGGCGAGCTATTGGAAGAAATCTCACTCGACTTATCTGCCTTTCATTTTGCCATCGTCAATCCCGGGATTCATGTTAATACAGGCTGGGCATTTGCTCAATTAAATTTAAACAATGATTCAGGCCGCTTTGAGCGTCCCGACTCAAAACACCCCGTTCTTAAAACAATCATTCAGCAACCCATCAGTACCTGGAAAAATCAGCTCATTAACGACTTTGAAGAACCAGTGAGCAAAGCTCATCCAGAGATTGCTTTCATCAAACAACAACTGTACGATGCAGGTGCCTTGTATGCATCCATGACGGGAAGTGGCAGTACTGTCTATGGCATATTCAGCAGAGAACAAAAGCCTTCGCTATCATTCCCTTCATCTTATTTCTGCAAGCTAATTTAATTATCAACTAATTGAAGTAATTCATTCAGGTTCAATATATCCGTAACCATTACTAAATTATCATTTTCGTCCAGCGGCCACAGTTCTTTAGGTTTGTCCCAGTACAATTCAACCCCATTTCCATCGGGATCATCTAAATAAATCGCCTCACTTACACCATGATCAGACGCCCCCGTTAAAGGATACTTTGCATCCATCAAACGCCTGAGAATAATTGCCAGATCTTTCCTTGTCGGGTACAGAATAGCAGTATGATGCAGTCCAACCGAATGAACCGGTGCCGGACCTGCTCCTTTGCTGTGCCAGGTATTTAACCCGATATGATGATGATATCCTCCGGCAGAAATGAACACTGCCTGCGATCCGTATTTCTGCGTTACTTCAAATCCAAGCAAATCACGGTAAAAGCCAAGTGAACGGTCAAGGTCAGATACTTTTAAATGTACATGACCAATCCTTGTTTGTGCAGGAACTGTATAACTCATATTAATCCCGATTTTATTATATGAAAGTAAGAAAGTATTTTTGAGCCTTCATGGTAAACGCAACACATATTCTTCAGTTGAATCTTGACCTCCTCAATCATCGAGGATAAGAACTACCTAACCCCCTGAAGGGGGAACAATGCGTTACACTTTAGTTTTCATTTTACATTTTGGTTTCTTCACTTCTAATTTTCATTCTATGCATACAACAGTATCTGTTTCCGCCGGTTCACAGCATTATATTGACCTGGAAGAAAAATATGGTGCACATAATTATCATCCTTTGCCTGTGGTCCTTAAAAAAGGTGAGGGTGTGTTTTTATATGATGTAGATGGTAAACGCTATTTCGATTTTCTAAGTGGTTACTCTGCAGTGAACCAGGGTCATTGCCACCCAAAGATTATTGCTGCACTGATTGAACAGGCACAGCAACTCACTTTAACCTCAAGGGCTTTTCACAGTAACCTGCTGGGTGAATATGAAAAGTTTATTACTGAATATTTCGGCTACGATAAAGTATTGCCGATGAATACTGGTGTGGAGGCTGTTGAAACCGCCATCAAGCTTGCACGCAGATGGGGATATGAAGTGAAAGGCATCGAAGACAACAAAGCTAAGATCATTGTATGTGCCCATAACTTTCATGGTCGTACGAGCACCGTTATTTCTTTCAGCACAGACCCAAGCTCTTACACAAAATTTGGACCTTATATGCCCGGCTTCGAGGTAATTCCTTACAATGATCTCAACGCATTAAAGGAAGCATTACAGGATGAGCATGTATGCGGTTTCTTGGTTGAGCCCATACAGGGTGAAGCTGGCGTAGTTGTTCCTGATGAAGGTTACTTATCAACTGCCAAACAATACTGTGAATCAGCCAATGTATTATTCATAGCTGATGAAATACAAACAGGTTTATGCCGTACCGGCAAAATGCTGGCCTGCGATCATGAGAATGTTCGCCCGGATATTCTTCTTCTGGGCAAGGCTTTAAGCGGAGGTGTACTACCGGTAAGTGCAATACTTGCCGATAATGAAATTATGATGACCATTAAACCTGGTGAACATGGAAGTACATATGGTGGCAATCCCCTCGCCTGTCATGTAGCCATCACTGCATTAAAAGTATTGAAAGATGAACAGCTTGCTGAAAAAGCTGAGGTATTGGGACAGCAATTAAGAGATGAGCTGAATGCCCTCAACTCCCCTTTCATCAGCCTCATAAGAGGAAAAGGATTGCTGAATGCAGTCATCATCAAACATCAAATCCCTGAAGCAGCGTGGGATCTCTGCGTGGAAATGAAAGAACATGGATTACTGGCCAAGCCAACGCATGGCGATAAAATACGTTTAGCCCCACCGTTAGTGATCACAAAAGAACAGATTACTGAATGTGTGGAGATAATCAGGAAGAGCCTGCAAGTTTTAAGCTAAACAGATTTCCCATAGGAGTTTGCCTGCAGCTTATTGCTATCAGCTTGCAGCTTCCCCATAACCCTTATTTTTGCACCTCAATTACAAGAAAGACATGAGTGAAGAGAAAAGCCTGAATTTTATTGAAGAATTGATTGAAGAGGATCTGAAGAGTGGAAAATATCAATCCATTGTCACCCGTTTTCCGCCAGAGCCGAATGGTTACCTCCATATTGGTCATGCATCCAGTATCTGTTTAAACTTTGGGTTAACACAAAAATATCCCGGTTATACCAACCTGCGTTTTGATGATACCAATCCTGTTACCGAAGAAACGGAATATGTTGACAGCATTAAAGATGATATCCGCTGGCTTGGCTTTACATGGAAACATGAACTATATGCTTCTGATTATTTTGAAACACTTTATCAATATGCCATCAACCTCATAAAAAAAGGACTGGCTTATGTAGATGATTCCACTTCAGAGGAAATGGCGACAATGAAAGGTTCCCCAACTGAGCCCGGTAAGAACAGTCCATACCGTGACCGCAGCATTGATGAAAACCTGGTTTTATTTGAGCGGATGAAGAATGGCGATTTCCCTGATGGCACACATACCCTCCGTGCAAAGATCGATATGGCACATATCAACATGCTGATGCGTGATCCGATTTTGTACCGTATTAAACATGCTCATCATCACCGCACTGGTGACAAATGGTGCATCTATCCCATGTATGATTTCGCACATGGTCAGAGTGATTCAATTGAAAACATCACCCACTCTATCTGCACGCTGGAGTTTGTTCCCCACCGTGAGTTATACGACTGGCTGATTGAACAACTGAACATCTACCCATCTCATCAATACGAATTTGCACGACGTAACATCAACTATACCGTTACCAGCAAACGCAAACTGCTGCAACTTGTAAATGAAAAACATGTAACTGGTTGGGATGATCCACGTATGCCAACCATCACCGGTTTAAGACGCCGTGGTTACACACCTGACAGCATCCGTGATTTTTGCGACCGCATCGGTATTGCCAAGAGAGAAAACATGATCGATGTTTCCTTACTCGAATTCTGCGTTCGTGAACATCTGAATAAAATTGCTCAGAGAAGAATGGTGGTATTCAATCCCATCAAAGTAATTCTTACGAATTATCCTGAAGGTCAAACTGAACTGATGCATTCAGAAAACAATCCTGAAGATCTCAGCACAGGCGAAAGGCAACTTCCATTCAGCAGGGAAATATTGATTGAAGCAGATGACTTCATGGAAAACCCTCCAAAGAAATTCTTCCGTTTGGCTCCCGGCCAAATGGTTCGTTTAAAAAGTGCTTATATTATTCAGTGCGATGAAATAGTGAAAGATGCAGCAGGAAATATCACTGCACTTCATTGCAGCTATTTACCTGAAAGCAAAAGCGGTGGCGATGCGTCAGGACTGAAAGTAAAAGGTACTTTACATTGGGTAAACGCAGCTGATGCAGTTGAAGTGGAAGTAAGAGAATATGACCGTTTGTTCCGTGTTGAAAATGCAGCGAATGAAGAAGGCGATTTTAAAGATTATATCAATCCTGATTCATTAAAAGTGGTAACCGGTTATGCTGAACCTTCATTGAAAGAAGCAACGCTGACTGATCGTTTCCAGTTTATGCGCAAAGGATATTACTGTTTAGATAAAGACACCAATTCAACCAAACTCATCTTCAACCGTACAGTAACATTGAAAGATGCATGGGCAAAAGAAGTGAAGAAGAATTGATTTATTGTCTGTTTATCCGCCATGGGAGACCTGCCCGAGGATGAATGAATTTATAACCCCAACTTTTAAGTTGGGGAGAGTTTGACAAAAAAATGGCTTTAGCCATGACTTATATTTTCATGGCTAAAGCCATTCTGCTATTAAATGTTTAACCCCGGACTAAAGCTCCGGGGTTATTATCTAAATCTGCTTACTTTGTCGATCGCCTCAGCATGGGGAAAATCAATTTTCACATTTGCAATTGGACCACACAGGCTGACTTATTTAATGCTGTATTACTTCCAGTGCTTTTGGATCATGCTTATGACGGAACAATAAACCAAATGCAACTGCAACAACCAGTGAATATATGGAGAAAGCAATCCAGATGCCATGCCAGTCTTTCGATCCATCACTCAGCGTATAGAATTTATCAATCACCACACCGCTAACAGAACTGCCGAGCAATGCGCCAAATCCATTGGTCATCATCATAAACAAACCCTGCGCACTTGCCCTGATCTTACTGTCGCATTGCGAATCAACAAACAATGAACCAGAAATATTAAAGAAGTCGAATGCCAAACCATAAATAATGCAGGATAAAACGATCATCCACAAACCTTCAGCCGGGTTACCATAAGCAAATAATCCAAAACGAAGTACCCATGCAAACATGCTGAACAGCATTACTTTTTTAATACCAAACTTCTTCAGCATAAAAGGTATTGCAAGAATAAAGACTGTTTCTGACATCTGCGAAATAGACATGATGATGGCAGGATACTTCACTGCAATGGCATCTTTGTAAGCGTCTACTTTTGCAAAATCATGCAGGAAGGTA
>JBEBHT010000267.1:0-5868 GCA_040081135.1 Lacibacter sp.
GTTTATTATATATTTCTTTGCAAAAAGATTACCAACTACCACCGGCACCGCCACCGCCAAAACTTCCGCCACCAAAACCTCCAAATCCACCGCCACCACTGCTTCCGCCGCCGCCCCAACCGCCACTGCTTCCACCTCCACCACCAAACCAGATAGGAGGAACACTGTTACTCCATCCCCTTCTGCTCATCATACCACCGCCACCACGGTTGATACGGGAGATAATGATCATAATAATGATGAACATAATTATCGCACCTAATACACTTCCTCCGCCCTTTCCTTTTCTGCCTCTATCACTGTAACCTGCTGGTGCTTTGTATTCACCTGCTGCAGCTCTCATTAAATCATCTGTGCCTTCATCTAATCCACGGTAAATATCATTCGCTTTGAAATTGGGGATGATATCGTTTTCAATAATTGTCTTGGCTGTAATATCAGGAATAGCACCTTCCAATCCATAACCCGTTGCAATCCATACTTTGCGTTGATTTCTTTCCTTATCAATCAGTATGACAAGGATCAAACCGTTATTAAATTCCTTTCCACCCACACCCCACTTACGGCCAAGTGCAGTGGCAAAATCACCAATATCATAATCGCCAATATCACCAATGGTAATTACAACAAACTGATTGGAGGTACTGTCATCATATGCCACCAGCTTCCGTTCCAGTTCCTCTTCCTGCGACGTTGTGAGTACATCAATGAAATCATTCACCAGTTTTGGCGGATTTGGTGTTGCAGGAATATACTTCTCCACTCCCTGTGCTGATGCAAACAGGGTTAAGAGAAGAAAAGAAAAAGAAAGTATGGTTTTTTGAAAAAGTTTCATCGTGTTATCTGCCAAAAACAATATCATCGGGTAATTCGTTCCTGTCTTCGTTTTCGTAAGGAAAATTTGAAACAAGTGCATCTCCTATTTCTGTTACGATCTGCACAATTCCATCCGTATAATTCTCCCTGCTGAATGATGAAAGCATTTTACTCACTTCTTTATTCCAGAATTCGGTTCCAACTTTTTCATGAATGCCCTTGTCGCCAAATACAGCCAGTTGATGATCTTTCATGGCAATATAAAGCACAACGCCATTGCGGTCTTCTGTTTTGTCCATTTTCAGCCCGAAAAAAACCTCAATGGCACGGTCAACCGGATCAACAAAACTGCAGCGGCTTTCAATAAACACACGGATTTCTCCGGATGTACGTTTCTCAGCTGCACGTATTGCATTCACAATGGCTTCATTCTCCTGTGGAGTGAACCAATTCTGCTTTTTGGAAAGAAAAGAAAAAATGCCCATGAATGTTATCAGAATTTTACTTCAGGAGCTTTATCACTTCCCGGATCTGCAGTAAAGCCTGTTTTTTGTTTGAAACCAAACATACCTGCCAGAATATTCATTGGAAAAGAACGTACCTGTGTATTGTAACTCATTACGGCTTCGTTAAAATCATTACGGGCTACTTTAATGCGGTTCTCTGTTCCTTCTAATTGTACTTGCAGATTACGGAATCCTTCATTGGCTTTCAGATTCGGATAACTTTCAACAACTGCCAATAAACGGCTTAATGCACTGCTTACGCCACTTTGCGCCTGTTGAAATTCTGCAAGCTTTTCAGGAGTAATATTTGTTGGATCAACTTTTACCTGTGTTGCTTTTGAACGTGCTTCAATTACATTGATCAATGTTTGCTGTTCAAAATTTGCTTCGCCTTTCACTGTGTTCACAAGATTTGGTATAAGGTCGGCTCTGCGCTGGTAATCACTCTGCACATTGTTCCATTTCTGTTTTACAACTTCATCCTGTTTAACTAACCCGTTATAACCGCTGCAACCCCTGAATAACAAAAGGGCCAATACTGCAACAATAACAATGGTGATAATACGTCCGGCTTTCATGTTTGTGTTTTTTAGTTTGAGATTAAATTTAATTCAAAGAATCAAATTGTCAAGTGATTCTTTTATAAGCATAAAGAATGCCGCATCAAAAAAGGTGACATACTGTCGTTTCGCAAGCCATACCAGAACCATTTAGCTAAGTCTGCGGCATGGTTTTAGTAATGCATTTCCAAGTTTAGCCGGTTCAAAACCCCGGCTTTATTCTAATTATGAAAAAAATATTGCTCCTTTTAACCGTTTTGCTGATTACTTTTTCCCAGTGTAAAAAGAAAACGGGCACAAATAACCCTGAGCCATCAGACCCGGTTACATTAAAAGATTCTGTGCTTGTGCAGGGGCTTAATTATCCCTGGGAGATAGTATGGGGACCGGATAATTTTATCTGGATGACTGAGAGAGGAGGGAAAATAACCCGTATCAATCCATCAACAGGAACAGTTACTCCGGTTCATACAATCGCTGATGTTGCAACAAACGGTGAAGGAGGATTACTTGGAATGGTGCTGCATCCAAATTTTACAACATCTCCCCATGTATTTGTTGCTTATAATTATTTGAATGGCGGTAATTACCGTGAAAAGATTGTCCGCTATACTTACAGCAGCGGTTCCTTGATCAGCCCTTTAACAATTATTGATAATATTCCTGCTGCTGCTATTCACAATGGATGCCGTTTACTGATAACACCAGATCTAAAGCTGTTTATTACAACCGGTGATGCATCGAATACTTCGTTACCTCAAAATACATCTTCCGTAAATGGCAAAATACTGCGACTGAACCTCGATGGCAGTATACCTGCTGACAATCCGGTGGCAGGAAATCCATACTGGAGCATCGGTCACCGCAACCCACAGGGATTGGTTTTTGCCAATAATATACTATACAGTTCTGAGCATGGACCAAGTACTGATGACGAAGTAAATATGATTGAAAAAGGAAGGAACTACGGATGGCCCGCTGTAAGAGGATTTTGTAATGAATCAGCAGAACAAACTTTCTGCAACGCCAATAATGTAAAAGAACCCCTTAAAGCATGGACACCAACCACTGCAGCATGCGGATTGGATTATTATAACAATAACCTGATACCGCAATGGAAAAATTCATTACTTATGGTTGCATTGAAAGATGCAAAACTGTATCAGATAAAACTCAACAGTAGTTATAACAGTATTACTGAAACCAATGAGTTTTTCATTAGTAAATACGGCCGCATGAGAGACCTTTGTATATCACCAGCAGGTAAGGTTTATATCTGTACCAGCAATGGTGGCAACAATGACAAACTCATTGAAATCAGTAAAAAGTAAATCAGCATCAGGCATTTATTGCCGCAATACCTGGTAATACTTTGCCTTCGAAAAATTCAAGCATTGCGCCACCACCGGTAGAGATATAGCTTACTTTATCTGTATAACCAAAATCGTTCACAGCAGCAACACTGTCTCCGCCACCAACGAGACTGAACGCACCTTTACCTGTGGCAACAGCAACTGCTTCTGCAATAGTTTTTGTTCCGTGCTGAAACTTTTCCATCTCAAATACACCCATCGGGCCATTCCACAGAATTGTTTTTGAATGAATCAATACGTTTGTAAACTGTTCGCAGGCATTAGGGCCTATATCCAATCCTAACCAACCATCAGGAATCTGGTTGCTTGGTGCTGTTGATGTATTTGCATCTGCAGCAAACTTATCTGCAATTACAGAATCGCTTGGCAGGTGAATGTTCACTCCTTTTTGCGCTGCTTTTTCAAGGATCATTTTGGCAGTCTCTAGTCTATCTTCCTCACAAAGAGAATTACCGATCTTTCCTCCCATTGCTTTCATGAAAGTATAAGCCATACCGCCACCGATAATAATATCGGTTGCACGTTCCAGTAAGTTTTCAAGAATGAGAATCTTATCACTCACTTTGGCACCGCCGATAATAGCAGTAAATGGTTTGTCAGCTTTCAGCAACACTTTTTCTGCTGCCGCAACTTCGCCTTCCATCAGTAAACCAAACATCTTCTTTTCTTTAGGGAAGAACTTTGCAATCACTGCTGTAGAAGCATGAGCACGGTGAGCAGTGCCAAAGGCATCATTCACATATACATCGCCCAGCTTTGCTAATTTTTGTGCAAAAGCTTCGTCGCCTTTTTCTTCTTCCTTATAAAAACGAAGGTTTTCAAGTAACAACACTTCACCTGCACGTAACATACCTGCGGTTAAGTAAGCCTGTTCGCCAATACAATCGTTGGCAAATAATACAGTTGTATTACCACCAAGCAATTCACCGAGGTGTTTGATGATATGTTTTAAAGAAGATTTTTCTTCAGGACCTTCTTTTGGACGGCCCAGGTGACTCATTAAAATAACACTGCCACCATCATTGAGTATTTTTTTTATTGTCGGAATGGCAGCCCGCATCCTGTTATCATCACCAATAGCCTGTGTTTGTTTATCGAGAGGGACATTGAAATCAACCCGGATCAGTGCTTTCTGACCTGCGAAGTTGTACGTTGAAAATTTACTCATAAAATATGTATTTAATTCATTTGATTATTTGCGTTGAACGAAGTTATCAATTGGCTGATAAAGCCGTTTCAACATTTTCCTTATTTCTGTATCTGTTTCAGCAGTTGGTCTGTACAATCCAAATTTCTACTCACATCATCCTTCCCTACAATTTTTACTTTCATTAATGCGCCACTGATGAGTTGATATCCCTGTATGGCCTGCTCTTCACTGAAAAAACAATTGTACCAGTCAATCAATTCATTTGAATAAGCCATGCTTACTTTATTACTGTAAAACTTAATTGGGTGCGGATACCAGCTTCCTCCGGCATTCTCCAGCTTATTTTCTTTAGCATGTGTATATAAAGCCTGCAGAAATTGGAGATAAGCAATTACACGCTGTTGAATTTGATCAGTTGTTTCCAACTGATGAGGTTGTGTGCGCCAATTGTTCATTGATTGACTGTAAGGATCAGATTTTGACTGATTTGCCAACCCCTGCACTTCAATCATTTCGTCCGGGTTTGATTTATCAATGGGAAATCCCTGATAAAAGCTGAACTGAGTTTTATTGCCTGGAAGGTTTTGATCAACCAGGTATCTTACATTATCTGTACTGTCTTTTACAGATGGAGTAAGAACCAGTAATTTTTTCTGCTCATCAAAATTCCATTTACCCTGTTCAAATAACAAATCTGCACAAAGTGAATAGTTGCCATCGGGGTAAAAACGCAGAGCATATAATCCAAGATGATTGCTATTATTCTGTTCTGTGTTTTCGTTCAGCACAACATACCATTCACAATCCTTCGGATTAACGGCTTTCTTTTCAGCTGTCGTTGCCGACCCGCATGAAAAAAATAAAAAAGGGATACTCCAGAAGAAATATCCCTTTAAGATTTTTGTCTTTGCTATCATGAATTATTTAATCATTTTAGCAAAAAAATGAAGTGTGCGAACCAATTGGCTTACATAACTCATTTCATTATCATACCAGCTAACTACACGTACTAATTGATTGTCGCCTACATTCTGTACTCTTGTTTGTGTTGCATCAAACAAAGAACCGAAGCTGGTGCCAATGATATCGCTGCTTACAATTTCGTCTTCAGTATAACCAAAGCTTTCGTTAGAAGCGGCTTTCATTGCAGCATTTACTTCTTCAACAGTTACCTTTTTACCTAATACAACGGTTACTTCAGTTAATGACCCTGTAAGAGTTGGTACACGCTGAGCACTACCGTCCAGTTTTCCTTTTAAGCTTGGTAATACAAGACCGATTGCTTTAGCAGCGCCTGTGCTGTTTGGAACAATGTTCTGAGCAGCTGCACGTGCACGGCGCAGATCACCTTTTGCATGAGGTGCATCCTGTGTGTTCTGATCGTTGGTGTAAGCGTGTATGGTTGTCATTAAACCATTCACAATACCATATTTTTCTTCCAGTACCTGTGCTACAGGAGCCAG
>JBEBHT010000268.1:0-5805 GCA_040081135.1 Lacibacter sp.
ACACATGAAAAACCTGATATTTGCGTTATTACATCTCTGAGAATTAATTCCTGATGAAAAGATCGATTTTTTGCTTACTGGCCCTTTTTATTTTATCTGCACCCTATTTTGCAATGGCGCAGTATGAAAGCTTTCACCATGAAGGTGAATTTGGTTTTCAACTTGGGGCAGCCCATTATTTTGGCGATTTAAATCCTGATAAAAAACTCAACCGTCCTAAAATTGCAGGGGGTGTTTTTTTCCGTAAACAGATCAATGATTATGTAGCTGTACGCCTTGGAGCTAATTTTATAAAGCTTGGTTACAGTGATATTTATGAAAAAAAGAACGAGTTTCAGATACGCCGTAACCTCAGTTTCAACAGCAATCTTTTTGAACTCATGCTGCAGGGCGATTTTAATTTCTTCCGTTTTAATCCTTCCAACCCCGATGAAAGATTCACGCCATATTTAACGTTTGGAGCAGGTGTGTTTAATTTTGATCCTTATGCTTATTTAGATGGTACAAAATATTTTTTACGTCCATTAGGTACCGAAGGGCAGGGCTCGGCTTTATACCCCGGCCGCAAACAATACTCATCTGTTGCATTTGCTTTTCCGGTTGGTGTAGGTGTAAAATATGCATTGAATCAGAAGGTGAATCTCAACTTTGAAATAACCCATCGTTTTACAACTACTGATCATCTCGATGATGTGTCTTCTAACTATGCAGGCATATTGGCATTTCCTCCGGGTTCTGCTGCTTCTTTATTGCAGGACAGAAGCTATGAACTTGGTCCACGTATTGGAACAATGGGAAATCAACGAGGTTTCAGCGGCCAAAAAGATCAATACATTACGGCAACAATCGGGGTTACATTCAACATTACTTCCTATAGGTGCCCAACCTCCAATTAACGTAAATGTTACACTTAGATTTGAAAAAAATCGGAGATTTATTCTGACTGCTATTCAGCTATTAAATATATTTAATGCTTTAAAAAACCAGGGAACAGCAATTATGAAAATCCGTTCCACCTGCTTTACTCAAATTACTACTATGTTTTTTCATCAAACCTTCAGGCTGATGCCTGTAGTGCTTCTGTTTACTTTTACAGCATCAGCCCAACCTGTAAATTCTGAAGATGAAGCAACTGCTTTTCAGCTTGCTAAAAAATATAAGGATGCAGATATTGCCTGTATCAGTTCTTATCAGTTGTTTTCTTTTGATAAAGGAAAGAATGCATTGGGCGATAAAGTTGTAACCATTGAAGAAGAAGCTGCCATGGAATTTCTTTCCATCAAAAAGTTTGGCAGCATGGTTTATCCTGAATACTATAACCGGTTCATCCAGATCAAAACCTTTGATAAAGCAATTAAGTTCGGCAGTTCCTATATATGGGACCGTACAAGACCATATGATCGTTCCGTAACAAATGATGGTGTTTTTTTTGATGACAGCCGTGTACAGTATTACCCTATCAGGTTTTCACAAAAAGGTCAGATGAACAGGATCAAGGTGAAAAAAGAGTATTCCGATTCAAAATATCTTACCCGCCTGTTTTTTCATGAACAATATCCAGTAAAAGAAAAAACGTTTGAATTCAAAGTACCCAAATGGTTGACAGTTGATTTTAAGCCGGTGAATTTTGAAGGAAATAAGATTGAAAAAAAAGTTGTACCTAAAGGCGATTATATTTTTTACACGTTCATCATGCGTGATATTCCTGCTTTGAAACAGGAACCAAAGAGCATTGGAATGGCATTTACAGAACCTCATCTCATCATTCAGATAAAATCATTTGATAATAAGGGCGAAGTAATCAAAGGCTTTGATAAAGTAGATGACGTGTACAACTGGAATTACCGTTTGTATAAAATGGCATCCAATGAACCGGAGCAATTAAAAGCAACATTAGCAAAAATAACTGCGGGGAAAAACAACGATACAGAGAAGATCAAGGCAATCTACTACTGGGTGCAGGACAACATCAGGTATATTGCTTATGAAGATGGCTACTCAGGATACATTCCTTTTCCTGCACAGGAAGTACTGACCAAAAAATATGGCGATTGTAAAGGAATGGCTAACCTGTTAACAGAAATGCTTTTGCTTTCAGGGTATGATGCACGCTTTACATGGATTGGTACAAGAGATATTCCGTACCCGCAGGCAACGCCTGCTTTGTGTGTAAACAATCATGCCATTACAACTTTATACTATGGAGGTAAGGAATATTTTTTAGATGCTACTGAAAAGTATGCACCTTTTGGCGAGAACGCTTACCGCATACAGGGAAAAGAAGCAATGATTGCCAATAAAGAAAAGTTTGAAATTAAAATGGTTCCGCTTACAACAGGCGAAGAACATATGATTCAGACGAAAGCTGATTTTTCTTTGGTTGATAATAACCTCACCGGGAAATTAAAAATTGTGTTCACGGGAAATGAACGTACTGATTTTCATCAAACCTACCAGGATCTGCCGGTTACGTCGCAACAGGAGTTCCTGGAAAATATGCTTGAGTTTGGTAACAGCAACATCACTTCCAAAACAACAAAAACAAGTGATTTAAAAAACAGGGATCTGCCGGTAGTGATTGAAGGTGAATCAAATCTCAGTAACAATGTAAGCATCATTGAAGGTGATTATTATGTGAACATTGATTTCTTTCCGAAAACATTGCAAAGTTATCTGCCCGATGAAAAGCGGACAAGAGGATATGATTTAAACTGGGTAACTGCATTTGAAGATGAGTTGTCGCTTACTATTCCTGTCAGTAAAAAATTTGCTGATATACCGGAGAAGCTGCAGGTAGCAAATGATAACTACAGTTTTACAGGAGAGTATATTGTTACCGGGAATAAAATAGTATTAAAAAAGAAGCTGCTGATTAAGAAGAGTACAATCAGTAAAAAAGATTTTACAGACTGGGTAAAATTTCTTGAAAGCATTAAATCTTTCAGTGAAAATTATATTACCGTAACCGCTAAATAACTGCAACCATGAAAATCAGTATCTATAAAAAAGTTGTATTTGCTGCCTGCTTTGTTTTTCTTCTGTCTGTTTCGAAATCATTGGTTGCACAAAGTGTAATAGACGAAGATTTTATTGAAGTGATTGAAAAAAATGCAGCTCCTTACTGGGCAGAAGCAATGCCGTCTTTCGCCATCAATACAGCTCCAGACAAATGGAAAAACGAATCAGCTGTGATCATGGGATATAAAAGGAGTATAACTTTTGATAAAAAAGTAAGTGGAGGCTGGATCAGTTCTACTAAATCAAATGTGTTCCTGTTTGAAAAAGTTAGGTTTAAAATCAAACTGCAGGATAAAAATGCAACAGATGGATTTACAGAAGTGTATTTCAGATATGGCGATAAGCTCGATGGATTTTCTGCAAGGATCATTAAGCCAAACGGTGAAACACAAGCGGTAGATTTGAGTGATGCAGTGGAGGCAGGAAGTAAATCGAACGTGCCGGAATTTTATAAAAGCTTTTTTGATCAGAACACCGGGACAGAAACCAGATATTATAAAGTTGCCATTCCCAATCTGGAAGTGGGCGATGTACTGGAGTATGTTTCTTATACAAAAAGCAAACTCAATGTAATGCGCAGTGGCTATGTAGAATTTGATCCGCAGTACGAAATCTGCAGCAAGAAGTATCCTGTTATGTACAATGAAATCAGCATTGATACTGATGAGAAGACCTTCTTCAAATCACTTTCGCAAAATGGTGCTCCTGAATTTAAAAAGGAAGAAAGTGATGTAAGCGGTTTTTACCGGTATGTACTTGTTGATAAAGACAGGGCAACAGAGAAGGATGTAAACTTCATCAGCCCGATGCTTGCTTACCCGGTTGTAAAATTCCAGGTGATCTATGCCAACAGTGATAAAATAAAGGGAGCATTGATAGGCGGAAAAGGTGAATTAAAAAGCGGGTTTACTAAAGAAGAGATTACCAAGATTGCATGGGATGATTATGTAAATGTTGGGTATTATCCACTCAACAGTAACATGCTTACAGTACAAGGATTTGTTGATTACACCTGGAATGATATGCGGAAAGAAAATGTAAATGATTTGCCCGAAGAAAAATTTATTCAGAATGTTTATTACCGCATCAGGAACCATGTATTATTCCGTGATTCCTATTTGTCTGATAAAGTATTTGCATATATTTTCGGTTCACTGCTTTTTCAACGAAAGATCAGTTCCGACCTTATCATTACAACTTCCAACAAAACAGGAAAACTCAAAGATGTACTGTTTGATGGTGAAATAAGATATGTGATCAGGATAAAGGATAAGTTCTATTTCAACTGTACTGATCATTCTAATCCGGGTGAACTGGTTGAAACATTACTGGGTAATGAAGCATACATTATTAAAGAGCCAGCTAAGAAAACTGGTATACAGGAAATTACACCCATCACTCTGCCTGATGCTGCGGCAACTGATAATACAGTTCATTACGATATCACCGCACAGTACGATCCTGTTACCAATAAAATGAATGTTAACAGAACCGCAACGTATAACGGAATCAGCAAAGCAAAAGAAATTGATAATGTAGTGAAATTTACTCCTTACATATTTGATGATTTCAAGATTTACTTTGGTTCATCGCCTTTAGATAAAATGAGCAGCAGGCAGGCAGATGAATATTACAGCTCTGTTGCTGCAATTAAGGAAGAGTTTAAAACAGCCAAGCCTGAAAAGGTGCAGCAGGAACTGGATAAAGAGTACAGGCAAAAAGTAAAGCATAAAAATTTTAAACTCATCAGCGATGGCAGGGCTTTGGTAAGAAAACAGCTGACAGCTTCGGATGAGTTTGAAATAGAAGACATGACAAAAAAAGCAGGTAAAAAAATTCTTGTGAATTTGGCCGGCTTAATGGGAACCCAACTGCAGATTACAAAAGAAGAAAGAAACAGAACGAAAGACATCCAGGTTGGATATGCAAGAACACTCAGCTGGAAAATATCGATGCCAGTTCCTGCAGGTTATACTGTTAAGGGATTAAAGGAAATGAATACGCTTGTGGATAATGAAGCCGGTAAATTTTCCTGTGAGGCAAAAGAAGAAAACGGCAATGTAATTTTCAGCATTGTAAAAATGTACAAGAAGAAAGACATGCCGAAAGAGAAATGGAATGAGATGCTTGCATTTATTGATGCTGCATACAATACAACCTTTAAATATATTTTACTTCAGCCTAAGAACTAAAACTGAACTATATTTTAATATTGTATTACAAACGTATTCTGTAAATAGCTGAAACACGAAAGAGCAGGTTGTCGTTTATTTTTTCTTCATAAACATATTGCCTGATCTTTCCCGTAGTTCCCAACCTGATTCTGCGGAGCAAACTGTGGCCTGCCTCAAGGTTCAATACTAAGTTTTTGCTGAGATACAGATCAGAGAAGAGGCTGAGCTGGTTATCATTAAACTGAATATATTTTCCATTAAACAATTGGTAACTGTTGGTAACTGCTTTAAAAGTTAACCCTGCATACCAGTATTTCTTTAAACGTTTTTCAATATAGAAAGAACCCGGCAATGTTCCCCAGATCTGTAATGTGCTGTCAACTTTATATTCCAATCCGCCAAGCGGCATAAAGAAATTGCCAAAGGCTTCCCGGTTATAATACAGCCCTGCTTTTACTGTGAGTTTAGGATTGATCTTGTAATTCACCAAAACCAGTCCGCCTGCCTGAAAGGAAGAGGGCAGATTTATTTTTTCTGCATGGTTGCGAAGGATCAATGTGGTGTTGATAAGAAATTTTGAATGCTTTATTGGTGTTAGAAGCGTAATTGGCAG